>JADFXS010000083.1:7456-9586 GCA_015233515.1 Deltaproteobacteria bacterium
ACCTTGGCGGAGATCGATAAGCTACGCCTCAAATCAGCTCAACCCGATCACGATCTGATGAAAAGAAAGGCAGTCCGCGCCTCGGCCGACATCCATGCCATGATGATCAGCCTCCAAGCCATCGCCGACGGTCGTTACCAAAATTTAACCGAAGCTTTTGAACGAATCACCTCGGAATTGACTACCTGCTGCCAATTGGATTTCGATAAATCCCAACCCCTGGTAATCGATTTGCGGGATATTAAAACCGGTTCCGCCGATCTGGTGGGAGGCAAAATCGCGAATTTGGCCGAATTGGCCAATACTTTGAAACTTCCCACACCCAGCGGCTTCGCCGTAACCACGGAAGCTTATCGGGTTTTCCTCAAAGACGGCGGCCTGCATTCCTGGCTGCAAACCTGCCTGCTCGAAATGGCTTCCTCTTCGGATACCGGAGAGTGGGTGGAAACCATCCGATCGGAATTCAAAGAAACCTCCCTGCCCCAACAACTTGAAACAGCTATCATGGAAGCCTATACCCGGCGCCGGGATCAGTCCGGACCAGACTTAACTCTCGCCGTCCGTTCCAGCGCCGTGGGTGAGGACAGTCGCCTTTCCTTTGCCGGCCAATATCTCACTGTGCTGAACGTCGGTCCGGAAAAGCTGTTTGACTCTTATAAAGAAGTGATTTCCAGCCTGTTCAGTCCAGAAGCCATTCATTACCGCTCTCTTCATGGAGTGCCCAACGAAGGTGTGGAGATGGCGGTAGCATTTATCACTCAAATCGATGCCCTAGCCGGCGGAGTGATTTTTACCGTAAATCCTAGCCAGCCCGAATCCGGCAAGGTCATTATCCAAGCAGTTCGCGGATTGGGTGTCAGCTTGGTGGAAGGTCGAGTTTCTCCCGAAACAATCTCGGTGATGCCGGATGAAGAATTTCCTCGATTAGAACTAATACCTTCCGGCCAGGATAAAAAAATTATTTGCTCCAAAGAAGGTGATTTGCGGGAAGAAAACATCGATCCAGTTGAAGCGGCCACACCTATCCTGACAGAAGAAGAAGCGCGCATACTAGCCGCTTGGGCAAAAAAAATCGAAGCCCATTTTGGTGAACCTCAGGATATAGAATGGGTAATGGGCCAGGATCGCCGTTTATATCTGCTGCAATCCCGTCCTTTAAAATTAGCTAAAGGCGCGGACCAGCGTTTCCCGCCTCTTGATGGCTGGACGCTGCTCCTGTCTGGAGGCGAAGTCGCTTGTCCAGGCGTGGGCGCCGGCCCGGCTGTTCACCTGACCGAGGATGACGATCTCGAATCTTTTCCACGCGGCGGTGTCCTGGTGACGCATCGGCCGTCACCGAAATTCATCCGGCTGATGGACAAGACCAGCGCCATTGTGACCGATTTCGGTTCGACCACCGGCCATATGGCCTCCTTGGCCCGAGAACTCAAAGTGCCTGCTTTATTGAATACCAAAATTGCCACGAAAACCATTCCCCCTGGAGCGTTGGTGACTATTGATTCCACGAATGGATATGTTTATGCCGGTGAAGTGCCGGAACTTCTGGCCCAAGCCGAGGTCTTGGAACCAGCTGATGCCGATTCGGAAAAGGGTCTGAAAGAGCGGCCTCTTTCTCAAATTTTAGATTTGATCATCCCTTTGAATCTGACCGATCCCCGTTCTCCGGATTTCAATCTGGACCAAGCCCGCACTTTACATGATCTGGCCAGGTACATTCATGAAAAGTCTTACGAATTGATGTTCGGGTTAGGCGACAAATTAGGTGATATGAGGCCATCGAGTTATCTGCTGGATGTTTTTCTGCCCATTGATTTATACATCATCGATTTGGGAGGCGGCTTCAAAGAACCGCTTAAAGACCGCAAGGTGAAAAGAAACCAGATATCCTCCGTGCCCATGTCCGCTGTTTTGGAAGGCATGATGGACAGGCGTCTTTCCCGTTTTGGGCCCAAACCCATCGACATGAGGGGTCTTTTTTCGATCATGATGCGGCACGCCACGGAAAACCCAACGCAGGAACAGACTTTCAAAGACCCATCTTATGCCTTGATATCCTCAAATTATCTGAACCTGACCGCTCGAGTGGGTTATCATTTCAGCGTGGTGGACACCTACTGCGGAATCACCCCC
>JADFXS010000083.1:9618-10046 GCA_015233515.1 Deltaproteobacteria bacterium
TTATTTCGAGGTGGGGCCGCCAATGAGATCAGACGTCACCGGCGAGTCAAAGCCATCGGCGCCGTGCTGACCAAACTTGGATTCAATACAAAAATTGACCGGGATTCCATTTATGCCCGGTTAAGCAAGGCTCCGCGGGATGAGGTCATTCAGCACCTGATTGTAATCGGCCGTTTGTTCCAGTTCTTCAGGCAAATGGATGGGGCCATGACCAGCGAGGAATCAGTAAAAATAGTCAGTGAAGCATTTTTAAACGAGCAGTTCGATCTCTCTTCTCCCCCCGATCAAATCTGATCGGTTGCAGCTCCCGGCCGTAAGCTGTGATGAATCTTCGACATGTAGTTTACAAAAGTATTTAGTCTTTGTTCGCCAACCGTTAGCGAGGCGACGGAGAATACGCTCGCTTGCATGTTCAACCGCTGCTGGTT
>JADFXS010000084.1:0-6279 GCA_015233515.1 Deltaproteobacteria bacterium
CCATCGCCAAATTGCTGGGCATGATTGCCCGTCGACAAGGTATCGGCGACACTCTGTCCCAGGGTATCGTTCATGCGGCCAAGGAATGGAATCTGGAAGATATCGCTGTCCACGTCAAGGGCATGGAACCGGCGGGATATGATCCTCGAGTGCTAAAAGGCATGGGCTTGGCTTATGCGACGTCCGATCGAGGGGCCTGTCATTTGCGGGCGACGTTCTATAAACCGGAGCTTTCCAAAATGATCGAACCGGATCAGATGAAAGGCAAGGCCGCGCTCTTTATCGAATTCGAAGACCGGCTGACTTTTTTCGATACTTTAATACTCTGCCGCTTTTATCGCGACCTTTACCCCTGGGAATTATTAGGAGAAATTATCCACACCTTGACCGGCTTGCCCGGGGACAAAGAATCTCTCCAGGAACACGCCAAAGCCATCTCCACGGTTGTTCGTCGTTTCAATGTCAGGGAAGGCCTGACCCATGAAGATGATCGGCTCTCCAAGGGTTTTTTCCGCAAAATGGAAAAGACCGGTTTTGAGATCAAGATCGAAGAAATGGAATATATGCTCAAGGACTACTATCTACTCAAAGGCTGGGATGAAAACGGGTTACCTGGTTGATATCATACTGAAATGCTTTTTGCATGCCGCTTCAGCGCGGGGATAAGCTTTTCCATCGACAGTCTGTAATACGAACATATTTTTCTTGAAACTGGAGACGTGCTTATGTCCTTTAAAAAACAAGATGATTTTTTACCTGATTATGCCTTGGTCGAACGTCAACAAATGATGCGCGGCATCGGATACGGCGACGAGGCTCTCAAGCGGCCTCACATCGGGGTAGTAAGCAGTTGGGGAGAAGTCAATCCGGCCGCCATCGATCTGGATCGGGTGGTGGAACATATCAAAGCCGGTATTTGGGCCGCTGGAGGCACTCCGCGGGAATTTGTCATCAGCTCGATCTGCACCAGCATGGCCGGTAACGATAGTTACCACATTCCCCACCGGGATTTGGTGGCTGGATACATCGAAACCGTCGCTCAAACCAATCTATTCGACGCCCTGGTTTTCGTTCCGGTCTGCGACGACGTGATCCCCGCCCATCTGATGGCCGCCGGACGCTTGAACCTTCCGGCTATAGCCGTTACCGGAGGGTACATGCGGCTCAATCGGCATAAAGGGGCGGTAATCGACCCTTTGTCGGTGGCGCCCAAGAACTTTGCTCAGTATAAAGACGGGAAAATCAATGCGGCGGAATTCAACCAAATCAAGGAAAAGGGCTGCCCGGGTGTCGGCGCCTGCCCGGTGATGGGAACGGCCAACACCATGGCGGCCATGGCTGAGGCCTTGGGCATGACCTTGCCCGGCAACACGACTACCCCGGGCGCGGACTCGCGCATTTATCGCATGGCTTTTGAAGCCGGCCAGCAGGTCGTCAAACTTTTAGAGAAAAATATCCGACCTTCCGACATCATGACCTTGGAAGCCTTCAAAAACGCCATTCGCACCCTCATGGCCATCGGCGGTTCCACCAACGCCGTACTACACTTGCAGGCCATAGCCGCTGAACTAGGCTTATCCGTGGGCGCGGAAACCTTCAATGAACTGTCGGCCGGAACTCCTTTTATCTGCGATATAGCCCCTTCCGGATCTGGAAAATATTTGCTGGAAGATTTGGATGAAGCCGGTGGAATCCAATCAGTGATGAAGGAACTGCAGCCCTTGCTGGCGTTGGATGTCAATACGGTCACCGGCCGGACCTTGGGTGAAAATCTGAATCAAGCCGTCATCGGCGACCGATTGGTCATCTATCCCTTGGAAAAGCCGTTGGCTAAAGAAGGCGCACTGATTTTTCTTAGTGGAAATCTAGCGCCGGGCGGCGGGTTGATCAAAGTATCCGCCGTCCCCAAGAACATGCATCATCACCAAGGACCGGCCAGAGTATTTCCCACCGAAGAAGCCGCCAGTGAAGCTCTGAATAAAAACGAGATCAAGCCTGGAGAAGTCGTGGTTCTACGATACGAAGGACCGAAGGGTTCGCCGGGCATGATGCTTTTACTGCGCTTTGTATGGATGTCGGCGGCCATGGGCATGCACGATAAAATCGCTCTGATTACCGATGGTCGATTTTCCGGCACCAACAAAGGCTGCGCCGTGGCGCATATTTCTCCGGAAGCCGCCGAAGGTGGACCGTTAGCGGTCGTAAAAGACGGGGACCAAATCGAAATCGACATTCCGAACCGGAAACTCACTATCAAAATTTCCGATGAAGAACTAAAGCAACGGATAGCGGCTTGGACTCCTCCGCCCAGAAAACCTCTGAAAGGCTACTTGGCTCTTTATTCAAAAATGGCCAACTCGGCGGAAAAAGGCGCGACGCTGAACTATGATTGAGCTTCGATGTTGAATATGCCAGTGAGAGCTAACCCCGCGGCTTGCCGCGGGGAGCTTCAATTTCAGGATTTTGATGATGGCGTGCGGGAAATCGTCATAAATAAAGCCATCAGTACACCAATGCCGGCGTGCTCGGCGACTTTTGGAGAACGATAAGGTTGGAGACACGGTCCTGCCATATCTTCAAAGGGTTGTGTCTGCCATCATTTTTTGCTCGACCAGCATGGTTGGCTCGTTAGGGGAGGTGATAAATCAGCGGTTGAGGAGAAAAACAAGGATAACGTTTAGACCAATGATAACATCTAAACAACAAAGGAATGGAGGGCTTATGAGAACTTCTGGAAAATGGTGGATTAGCTTCCTTGTAGCGGCCATTTGTTGCGGCGTCTTTTTTTCCCAAGCTCAGGCCGAGAGAAATGACGTAGTAATTTCGGAACAAAACTGGACAGGTTCCACGGTTATCTGTCATGTCATGAAATATGTTTTAGAGAAAAAGTTGAATGTTCCGGCCAAAATTACTCAGCTAAACGGAGCGGCTACCTGGGCCGGTATGGAAAAAGGCGATGTAGACGTTTTCTCCGATATTTGGGCCACCGCTGAAGCTGAAGGGATTAAAAAGTTCACCAAGGATAAAAAGGTCTGCGAAACAACCCTCAGTTACCCCAAGGCGCCCCAGGGATGGTACATTCCCAAATATGTCCAAGAACAATATAAAATAAAAACCATCAATGATCTCAAGGGCAAAGAAAATCTTTTCGATATCGGCGGTGATGGCAAGGGAAAACTCTGGGTCGGTCCCAGCAGTTGGAAAGTCGCCGAACAAAACACGATCCGTATTCGCGATTACGGTCTGAAGTTCGAACCCGTGGGTGTGGAACAATTTGCCTGGTTGGCCACTCTAAAAGACCTGTACAAAAAGAAGAAACCGGTTATTTTTTACTACTGGGAACCGGAATGGCTTTTTACCCAATACGACCTGGTCATGATCGAAGAGCCGGCTTATGATCCAAGCAAATGGAATTACAAGGAAAAAGATCCAGCAAACAGTAAGATCACCTGCGCCATCGAACCTTCCGATGTGCTAGTCGGCTATCCGATCAAATTGAAAGATCGGTTGCCCAAGGTCTATCAATTCTATAAAAACTGGAGCATCCCCATTGCCGAAGTCAACAAGCTAATCTCTTATGTGACCGATTTACCAGATAAACCCAAAATTTCCGCCGAGGAAGCCGCTCAGAAATGGGTGGAAGCGAATCCCAAAATCGTCGAAGGTTGGTTAAAAGGTATCAAATAAGACTGATATAAAGGCCATCCCGTAGTCAGCTCCGGGATGGCTACAAATTTACTTGAGCGACCACTTGAGTCGTGAGGAGGGGCCATGGCTGATACGCCATCTCCCAAAATAGTATGTGACAATGTTTGGAAAGTATTCGGACCCGATCCGCAGCGGATCATTCGCAATTGGGACAATTACCGAGGCTTGGACAAAGTCAGATTGCTGAAAGAGACCGGCTGCATAGTTGGAACCCGTGACGCCACCTTGAATGTGGAATTGGGTGAAATCTATTGCCTCATGGGGCTATCGGGCAGCGGCAAATCCACCTTGCTACGTTGCATTAATAGACTCAACGAACCGACTGCCGGCCGAGTCCTGATCGATAACCAGGACATCACCGCTTTGAGCCAGACAGATCTCCGAGAATTCCGCCGCGCTAAAACCGGCATGGTCTTTCAACATTTTGCCTTGCTCCCCCACCGGCGAATTATAAATAACGTGGCTTTTGGCTTGGAAATTCAGGGCGTGTCCAAGGAAATCCGAGAAAAAAAGGCCCGGGAAGCGCTTGAATTAGTTGGGCTGATGGGCTGGGAAAAAAGCTATCCATATGAATTGAGCGGCGGTATGAAACAACGCGTAGGGTTGGCCCGAGCGCTGGCGACCGACCCGGAGATTCTGTTGATGGATGAAGCTTTCAGCGCTTTAGATCCCTTGATTCGTCGACAGCTGCAAGATGAGTTTGTAAACCTGATCAAAAAGGTTAAAAAAACGATTTTGTTTGTTACCCATGACCTGAACGAAGCCCTGCGCATTGCCGGTCATATCGCCATAATGAAAGACGGGGCCATAGTCCAACAAGGCACTCCGGCCGAAATCGTGTTACATCCGGCCAAGGGATATGTGGAGGAATTTGTTCGAGACTTGCCCAAAATCAAGTTTATAACCGCTAAAGACATCATGCTGGACCCCACGCCATGGATGGTCAAACCGGACACGACCGTGGACTCGATTATCAACCAGATGTTCGAGTTCAATTTGCGGTTTGTCTTTATCCAAGACGAAGAGAGACGGGTTAAAAATGTTGTCGACTATTTTAAATTGGATCTTAACGGCGCGGATCGGAACATACTGCCTACGGAAGATAATTTAAAGTGCGATTTTTCTGTTCAGTCCGCATTACCTGAAACATTTTTAGAAAACTTGTTGATTCTCGGGGCTCAAACCCAAGTTCCCATAACCGTCACGGACAGCGAGGGCAGAGTAAAAGGCATTATTCCTCGTGAGACATTGCTGACGGCGCTGACTTCGGCTTAAGACGGCTCTTGACTTAGCGGCCGTCAGCCTCCTCGATACCAACTCGGGAAATGGAGCGGTGCAATGAATTTTCCGGTGCGGATTCCAATCGGCCATTGGGCCGACTTGGTCGTAAACTACATGACAGATAACTTTTCCTCTCTTTTTGATTCAATCAGAGACATAGTCCAATTCCTTTTGATTAAAATAGACAGTTTTTTTCTTTGGGTGCCGTGGCCGATCGCCATTGTGGCTTTAACTATAATTGCCTTGTTGGTGGCCGGCCGCAGCGTGGCCGTGCTTACGGCGGTATGCCTTTTCTTGTTAGGGTCGCTGGAGTTATGGACTGAAGGGATGAGTACTTTGGCCTTGGTCACCACGGCGGTCTTCATCTCAGTGCTGTTCGGATTGCCGGCCGGCATCCTATCGGCCAAGTACAGACGTTTCGATACCATATTGCGGCCGATCTTGGACGGAATGCAGACCATTCCCAGCTTTGTTTATCTAATACCGGCGATCATGTTTTTCGGTATCGGCAATGTTCCGGGAATCCTCGCGACCGTGGTCTTCGCCTTGCCGCCCATGGTTCGTTTGACCAGCCTTGGTATTCAACAGGTTGACTCGGAAGTGGTGGAAGCCGGACATGCTTTCGGCTGCACTACCTTGCAGCTGTTATTAAAAATCCAGCTACCCTTGGCGGTGCCCAGCATAATGGCGGGTGTCAACCAGACGGTCATGATGTCCCTGTCCATGGTGGTCGTAGCCGCCATGATCGGGGCCGGCGGACTGGGCTCGAAAATACTCTTCAGCATTCAACGCATAGATATGGGGCTCGGACTTGAAGCCGGCCTGGGGATTCTGTTTATCGCCATTGTGTTGGACCGTATTCTGCAAGGTGTAACCAGACAACAACAAAAAGCCTTACTAAAACAGTTATAAACTTCTGTAACCGTCAATTCGATTTCAGGTAATCTCTTAATTGCCTGGATGGCCGGCGGAGAGTGAATACTCCCGCCGGCAACTCATCACTAAATGAATAATTTCGGCCCGCGTTATTCTCCGAATCTATCAGTTACGCTTGAAGTTCCCCCCGCATGTCGATCCCTGGCCTGCCGATGCATTCGACATTGTAGCATCCCACTGAATAAACCATATAAATTACGGTAGTTCCAGATCGGTAACCTTCTCCATTGTGACTTTGATGCTTTTTAAATTTGTTGGATCCCCACGGCCAACCAAGGTAATGGTTTGATAGCGTTTGATACTCGATTCGATTGGTTTGCTTGTTGTCGGCTCCCCCCCTTCATCGACCGGCAA
>JADFXS010000084.1:6289-8445 GCA_015233515.1 Deltaproteobacteria bacterium
GCGGTGGAAAGTGTCGCAAGGTGATCTAAAGGCTCTGCCCGAAGATTTAATACGAATTCTTTTACATCCCCGAAAATTGAGGGAACTTGATCGTTATGCCTGGTCACTCGCGCGACAATCGAGAAGTCGCCGCCGGTCCCGAAGATGGCTCCCATGTAGTAATATGCGGAATCACCGCCAAAAATCCGATTGCCGATGGTAATCGCCACTCCGGCGGCTGGAACACTGGAAGCCCCTCGTTTGACTCTTTCCGCTTCGAACGTCAAAGTCCAAAATGCATTTTCCATGACTATCTCCTTTCTTGATGGTAATAGAAAATTATTCCAGATTCGATATTAGAAGTAATGTTGGGTAGAAAGGAATTATTTCGGTCGCAGGTTGAGCCTCCCTTCCCGGTTGGAGTCAGGGCTACGGATATGGCGGATTCCGTCTCGAGGCAGGCTCATCCCACAGCTTTAACCTCGAGCGAGTTTTTCAGAAGGTTATAGTGGTTCTCGAAAGTTTCTTCGTTTTGAAGTATCACTGTCATTTCGAGGAGCGGCCACAGGCCGCGACGAGAAATCTCCAACACTACCAAATCACAATGAGATTTCTCCCTTTGGTCGAAATGACCGACTTCCAGCTAGCTCCCAAGCTCCAGCTTGGGAGCTAGGAAAAGCCGGGAAGCTCCAGCTTCCCTCAAAAGCGGTTCCCAAGCTGGAGCTTGGGAACCAGGGAAAAAACTACTTCTTTTTCCATATTTATCGGAGTATGTCGCATGGTCCATATTATATTGAAGCATTTTCATGCTTCGTTGTGCCGGTCAATGTGCCGGCATGAGTGTTAGTATATTAGACCCGGATTTTGCAGTCGCCTTGCGCCGCGGCGTTGAATGGACTAAAAAGGCCAAGACGGTGTCTTGGCCTTTTTATTATTCAAATAACCAAATTGAAGTTCCTAACCCTGATCGGCCGGGTCGGAATTATTATCCTTCAATTATTTTGGCCCGAAATGCCTTGAGATATTTGCCGCAGAATTGGTCGCGACCGGCCAAGGCTTCCGCCATGACGATAGCCGCAATCATCCCTTTATCCATGGGATTGACGATGGCCCCATCCAGCCCTTTACTAATGGCTTGAATCATGAAGGTCCGATTGAGGTGTTTTCGACCAGGTAAACCATACGATACATTGGATAATCCACAAGCCGTATGAATGCCTTTATATTCGGTCATGATCTTTTCCACGGCGTCCAGAAATTCCACTCCAAAATTGCCGTTTACCGAAATCGGTTGAACCAGAGGATCAACAAAAATATTTTCCAAGGGTATGTGGCTTTTAGTCAACATATTGATCAGTTGATCGGCGATTTTCATCCGATCGTCCGTAGTTTGCGGCATGCCTTCATCGCTCATGCACAAGGCAATCACCTTCATATCGGTCCCGGCTAGAATAGGCAGCATACGTTCGTAGCGGTCTTTTTCCAGAGAAATCGAATTGATCATCGGAGTGCCTCGATGAACGCTCAACGCGGCCTCGATGGCTTTGGGGTTCGGGCTGTCTATCGAGCACGGTTTGTCGGTGACCGCCTGGACGTTTTGAACCAGCCAGCTAAGATATTCCGGTTCCTTTTCAAGAAAGACGCCCGCATTGACATCAATAAAGCTCGCGCCGGCTTCGGCCTGGTCGGCCGCGACCTTCTTTATCGTCTCCGCGTCCTGTGCTTCAATGGCTTCGCCGATGGCCTTGCGGCTGGCATTGATTAATTCACCAATGATTATCATGAGAATCCCCTCCTCAATAACAAAATTTTAAAAAACGATGGCTGAGGTCGTGAACAGCCATTGTTTCAAGCTTACGATCATTGAATAGCCCAGATACCCCGCGGCTGGCCGTGGGGAATCATCGACTTGTAAGGAATGAACGTGTTTTGGCTTTTTTGTTCGCTAACTTCCTGGCAAGCTACAAGTTTAGCGGACTTATATATTGAAGCTCCTCGCAGCAAGCTGCGAGGAATCTTCGACATGTAAGGAGGAACGCGTTGAAGCGTTTGCTCGCTAACCCCGTGGCAAGCTACGGGGAATGCGCTCGCCTGCATGTTCAAAAGAGCCGATCGTCACGCCGGTTGAAAAACCCGGCCGAGCGATTAAAGGGGACGGGCGCTGCTTGTGGTTTACC
>JADFXS010000084.1:8483-9981 GCA_015233515.1 Deltaproteobacteria bacterium
GAAGTAATGATGGGACAGTATTTCCCATTACCAGCTTGCCTATTCGAAAACATTTAGATCATCAGCAAGCTTGACAAATCAATAGCCCTAGGAAAGCCTTCCGCTTTGATCCCGATAAATGCTGATTCGACGGCGGACCGCAAATTAATTGTTCTTCCCCAGAAGGTTATCGATCTGTTGAAGAAAAGAGTCCTTGCTTAGGCCAACAGGGCTTTCGCGAGTTTATTGGCGGACCCGGCGTCAGGAGCGTAACCGTCTGCTCCGATTTCATTGGAGAAACTCTGGCTGACCGGCGCGCCGCCGACCATTACTTTTACCTTATCCCGCAGACCACTCTCAACCAAGGCATCGATGGTCTTTTTCATCATGGGCATGGTCGTAGTCAACAAAGCGGACAGGGCCACAATATTTGCGTCGACATCTTTAGCCGTCTTGACAAATTTTTCCGGAGCCACGTCCACACCGAGGTCGACCACTTCAAACCCGGCGCTTCGCATCATGAGGACTACCAAGTTTTTGCCGATGTCGTGAAGGTCGCCCTTGACCGTCCCGATTACAACCTTGCCGCCGACCGCGATCTGGCCTTCGGTCAAAAGTGGTCTCAGGATGTCCAAAGCCGAGCTCATGACCTGGGCGCATTGCAGGACCTCGGGAATAAACATTTCGCCTTCTTCCATTCTCTCCCCAACCAAGTCCATGCCTTTGATGAGGCCGGCATTGAGGATGTCCTGGGCTTTGACTCCCTGATCAAGGGCGCTTTTAACCATGCTGATCACGGTCTGAGAATCTCCACTGACTAAGGCAGCGCATATCGCTTCCATATTTGCCATGACAAAAATCTCCTTTTAACCTTTATCAATCTAAAAATATTAAGGTTTTTACCTTAGGTAGCCGGTCAGTTGATAACCACACGTACGTCGGATAATCAACCCGGCCTCCAAAACGACCTTGTTTACCATATTGACGGTGCGATTCTCAATCTTATTCACCAATATTTGTGTCGCCACGGTCCCCATTTCATATTTTTTTTGACTGATCGTGGTAAGTTCGATGCCTTTCAAATTGGCGAATTCGATATCATCGAAACCGACAAGGGCTATATCCTCGGGAATACGAAGATTTTCAGATAAAATCACTTCTCGCACCGCCAGGGCCATGCTATCGTCGTGCGCAAAAACCGCGGTCGGTCTTGGATCGAGCTCTAAAAGCCGCTTAGCCGCGGCGCTGGCTTTTTTCCAACTGTAATCACATTCATAAAAATAGCGCGAGGACGGCTTCAAGCCTAAATCTTTCAAGGCCTGTTGCCCTCCCCGGGTTCGTTCCTGGGCGGTGGAAGTTTTCATGGAACCGGCGATGACAGCTATACGGTCGTGTCCTAACCGGTATAGATGTTCAAGGGCCCGGTATCCCCCCGCGTAGCTGTCGATAATAACGCTGTCAATTTTTTCGATTTCAGGAAGCGTGAGCGGGGTCCGATTGACCACGATGAAAGGAATGT
>JADFXS010000085.1 GCA_015233515.1 Deltaproteobacteria bacterium
CGCCGGGGCCCGGGAACCAGCCAAACCACGGGACGGCACAGCCGGGCCGGATACCGAACTTAAAATCAAGACCGGCAATAAACTCCAAACCTACGCCGGGTTACAGTTGGGGACGCGGCTAACGACCCGTCCTTTTTCCCCAATGAGGTGTCACTTATGGAAAGATGCAGGTTGGTATTTTCCGGATCAGGCGGGCAAGGTGTCATAACCGCCGCCATAATTTTGGCCGAAGCCGCCGCGCTGTATGAAAACCTGATGGCGGTCCAGTCCCAGGCCTACGGCCCGGAGGCGAGAGGCGGCGCCACCAGATCCGACGTCATCATCGCCGATAGTCCCATATACTTCCCCAAGGTCATCCAACCCAATGTCCTGGTTTGCCTGACCCAGGAAGCTTACAGCAAATTCTCACCCATTATCAGGCCGGGCGGGTTGCTTCTGACCGACAGCCGTTTCGTAACCATCCACCGGACCGTGGACGCCAGGCAAATTGAACTGCCGATGTACAAAACCATCATGGAAAACCTAAAACAATCCATCGTTTTCAACATCTGCATGTTAGGATCCCTGATCGGCCTGACCGATCTGGTCAAGCCGGAATCCATCATGAAAGCCTTGGAAACCCGTGTTCCGGCCAATGTGCTGGAGCTCAACCGCCAGGCGCTGGATCTGGGGATGACTTTAGGCGCCCGGAATAAACATTGACCGCGAAGTCACGCTGGATTGACCGGAGAAAAGGTTATTCCGGTAAGGCTTCCAGTTCCCGGTTCAGACTTATTAAGGACAAATTCGGCAGGCGTTCCCGAATAAGGTGGCCGGCCAAGTCAATGGGCTCGGCGGCCAAGTCGATGAGGACGGAATCGCTGGTGGCCACCAGGCCGGGAAAGGAACGCATTTCGGCTTTAGGGGAGGCCGCGGTCCTGGCCCGGCCCATCAGGCCGCGGGAAGAAATCAGGGAATGGATGTGGACGGCCAGCTCGCCGCTCATGGCCATGGGCGCGTAGAGAAAAAAAACTATCGAGAGCGCCCCGCGCCCGGCCAGATAGTTCAAGATCAGATCCAGGGCTTGATCCGTGGCCTCCGAGGGGCGGAAGGAACTCGACACCCAGGCGGCGTCCCGAATCGGACCATCGTCGCAGGCGATGAGGTCCCGGCCGACCAGAGCGCTTTCTAGCGTGATGATAACATTATATCCATCCACGGCCACGGCCCGACCTTTGATTCGTTCCGGAGAGAGCAGGCGACGGCGGCGAACCAGGGCTTCGTGGCCGGGATACACACCCCGGTTAAGGATCTCCCGCCGGCTTTTAGAAAGTTGATAGCGATTGCCAATAAAAGTCAAGGAACCGGGACGAGGATATTCCTGTCCCAGCAGATAGCGGAGATCCTTGGCGGCTTCTAAAAATTCATCTACCTCGAGACCCTTGATCAGCATGATGAATAAGGCTCCGGTGTCTTAACTCAAAGCCTCCCGCATTCTGGTCCGACGCGGCTCATAAACCAGCGTCGGCCAAAGCTCGCAACAGCTCCCGTTGACGATCCGTCAACAGACCGGGGGTAGGGGTATCCACCAGGATTCGGACATACAGATCGCCTCGGCTTTGGTCGGCCGACCGGGGGACGCCGTAGCCTCGGACCCTCAAGCGCGAGGTCGCCTGGGTCCCGGGGGCCACTTTCAAATTTAAGGTTTTGCCATCCAAAGTTTCGATCCGAACTTCCGTACCTAGAATAGCTTCCGTGGGCTTGATGTTCACCGACATGCTCAGATCGTCGCCTTCCCGGGTGAAGACCGGATGAGACGCCACAATTATACTGACTAACAAATCGCCGGCCTGGCCGCCTTGAGGATTGGGCTGACCTTGACCCGCCAGCCTCAATTTTTTCCCGGAATCGATCCCGGGAGGAACTTTAACGGTTATTTTGCTTACGCCGGTGTCGGTGTTGAAGGCGATCAAGCGCTCGGCGCCGAAAACCGCTTCCGACAAGGAAACATGAAGATCATAACTGATGTCTTGTCCTTTTCGCCGAGGCGTGGAACGTTCTCGGCCGAATCCCCCGAACATTTGACCAAAGTTATGGTCGCCTCGTCCACGCGCCGATGTCCGGCCACGAGCCCCGAATATTTGGGAAAAGGCATCTTCACCGTTAAGGCCGAATTCTTTAAACAGATCGCCGGTGTCGAAATTGCGAAAAATGTCTTCCCGGGAGTATTGCTGTCTAAATTCCGCGTGTCCGAACATATCGTATTTCGATCGCTTCTCCGGATCGCTCAGAACCGCATACGCCTCACTGATTTCCTTGAATTTTTCCTCGGATTTTTTATCACCCGGATTACGGTCCGGATGATACTTCACCGCCAGCTTACGGTAGGCTTTTTTGATTTCATCCTGAGTCGATTTGCGAGTGACACCCAGGAGGCGATAATAATCATGGTTGCTCATGGACTTGACACCTATAATGCAATTGCGGATAACTGACTACGTCTACTAACGAAAATTACTATACTAATGATAACAAGGTGTCAAGCCGCCGCAAATCACCCTGATTCGCCGCTTGCGGGCGCCGAGGCACGTAAACTACAGGCTGGGTACGCGATCGAGAAGGGATAAAGTTACCTGAACCACGTATAACGGAGTCTGCCCTTGACCCTTGGCCCGGAACCAGTAATCGCCGGCCAAGCCATGAAAAGAGTGGTCGGGTCCGGAGAGCTGATCCAGATATTGCCGCAGGCCCTCCGGGTTGTTTCCACCCCCGGCAATGACGGCCAGCGCCAGACGGACCGCGTCGTATCCCAGAATCGTCAACCAATCAGGCGGATGATGATGATTGCGATCATACTCGGCCAGGAAGGCGGCCCGATCTTCCCGATTATCGTCGGAAGGTAACGGCAGACATAGAAATGTCTTGAACGGTTGATGGGTCAGCAGGGCGACAATATCCGCCGAGGCCAGCGCTTGGCTGCCCAACAAGGTCGTCTTGATTTTCGCCAGGGAAAGGTAGTGAATTACCTCCGTGGCCGATCCGGAAGGTAAAGCCAGAAAGACGACCTCGGGTTTATCTTTAATAAGCAGTTCGAGCTGATCACCGTCTCCGGAAGTTGCCTTCGAGAAAACTATTTCCCTCAACCCCGGACGATTATCGGCCTTCCAGGTCTGGGTAAACGCTTGGGCCAGGTCTCGACCGAACTTGGAATCATCACGGACTATGGCCGCGGATTTCGCCGCCAGACGGTCAAGAGCATATTTGGCCAGAATCCGGGCTTGGTCCCCATAGGATGCGCCCATCCGATAAAACAATCCTTCGCCTATTTCCACGGCGCGATCGTCGGCAATGATGGGCAGCAGGACCGGTCGGCCGAGTTTCATATATAACGGAAGAGCTTTTTCCAGCGACTTTTCCATGACATGGCCGACCATGACCAAGACCCGGGGGTCCGCGGCCAGGCGCCTCGAGTCGGGTGTGGCGGCGGTTTCATCTTCCACCAACAGCTTAAAAGGCCGATCACCTTTAGCCAACGCGGCATTAGCCGCGTTAAGCGCGGATTCGGCTCCTTGGCGTAAACTCAACCCCAAGGTGGCTAATGGGCCGTTCAGTGGAGCAACCAAACCAACATAACGATAACCGGTTTCTCGCAAGGGCGGCGTTTCGGGTTCCCGACCGCAGGCAAAGAGCAGGGCGGTGGTCAACAGCAAAACAGCCGTCAAAACTCGGATTGGACGCTTGTTCTCCCGGACCCGTGCTTGGCCCCGGTTCCCAAATAACAGGGCGAGCACCCGATGATGTTTGTTCTGGCCGATACTTACTGCTCCTTATGGTGCGGCCGGATAACTACTTTAACCGGCACCAGATCCAAATCAAAGGCCTTGCGAAACGTATTGGCCAAAAAGCGTTGATATGAAAAATGAACTTCATCCGGCCGATTGGCAAATAGAACAAAAGTCGGCGGCTTGGTTCGCGCCTGAGTGGCGTAATAGAATTTCAAACGCCCACGTCCCACATATGGAGGCGGATGGTCCACCACGGCCTGGGTGACGACCCGGTTAACCTGAGCGGTGGAAAATCTGGCCTGGTACTGCTTGGAAACCCGATCGACCAGGCCGAAAATCTTTTCAACCCGATATCCGGTCAAAGCGGAAATCATCAATCTAGGGACATAGGATAGAAAACCTAACTTCAGGTCGAACAACTGTTCCAATCTTTTCAGGATCGGGCCTTTATCTTTTACCGCATCCCATTTGTTGATCGCCAGAATCAAGCCTCGTCCCCGTTCAAAGGCATATCCGGCGATATGAGCGTCCTGATCGGTAATACCTTCCAACGCGTCCATGACCAGAATGGCGATATCGCATCGATCCAGACAGCGAAGAGCCCGGACGACCGAATACTTTTCCACCTTGGCGGCGACGCGGCCTTTTCGGCGGATACCGGCCGTATCAATGAATAAATAGCGCTTATCCTGGTGAACGACCAAGGCATCGACCGGGTCTCTGGTAGTGCCGGGAACATCGGTGACCAAAGACCGCTCTTCGCCCAATAATTTGTTGAGAAGCGATGATTTACCCACATTGGGCCGACCGATGACCGCGATTTTGGTTAATTCTTCTTCCGGAATTTCTTCGGCCTGTTCAGGCAGCCTGGCGGCGATTTCTTCCGCCAGATCCCGAAAACCGTGACCATGAGCGGCGCTGATCGGAAGAATCGGCTCCACCCCCAAGGAATAAAAATCCACTAGGGCCGTTTCCGGATTCAAGCCGTCGGTTTTGTTGATCACCACTAGAAACGGTCTGTTGGAACGACGCAAGAGGTCCACCAATTCTCGGTCGTCCGCGTGCAGGCCATGGCGGGCATCCAGCACCAGGACAATCAAGTCGGCTTCCTCGATGGCCATTAAGGTTTGTTCCCGAACCATGGCCATCATGGCCCCTTCCTCGGCCTCCGGTTCAAACCCGCCGGTGTCCACTAAAGTTACCGGCCGACCGGCTAGTTCCGTGTCTCCGTAGTTGCGATCCCGGGTGATTCCCGGGGCGTCGTCGACAATAGCTTTACTAAAGCCGACCATCCGATTGAAAAGGGTCGATTTGCCCACGTTGGGCCGCCCGATTATGGCCACCAAAGCCCTCATGACTACACCTCGATCCGGCATGCGATCTCGCCCACCAGGCGACGCAATTTCGGCAGAAAATCGAATAATTCTTGGTTCAACAGGCTCTGGAGGTTAATCAGCGCCGGTAATATATATTTCTGAAAATCTTTTTTGGCTTTAACTTTTATCAAAAAGCCGTAAGCACCCATCGCCTGGAGCAGCCGGCAGACAGCCAGCGCCTGGAACGACCGGGTGAAAGATGTGTGATCAAACCGGGGCTCAAGGGCTGACCGGCGGTTCAAATAAAAATCCAGCAACCGCTTACTAAGGCCGGCAGCCAGGACCACATACGGATCATAGAGCAGGCTGGCCAAGTCATAACCGGACGGTCCCAACCGCGCGCCTTGAAAGTCGATCAGCCGCGGTCGGTCATTATGGATCATGATATTACGGGATTGGAAATCCCGATGTAACAAAAACGTTTCCCCGCCGGCCAGAGCCGTATCGGCCAAGGCTTCGAAATCAAGGTCCAGACTACCTCCGGCCACGGCCAAACCCAAGTAGCCTCTGATAAACGCCTGCATGAAATATCCGGTTTCCCGGCTAAGTATCAATTCCTTGTCATAGCGGACCGTTTGATAGGGCCAGTCCAGGTCAAAGCCGTTCAGACCCCGAAGCTGAAAATCCAACAGCAGATCGATCACTTTGGAATAGAGGAGTTCCTTATCCGCTTCCGAAGCCGGGCTTGCCTGGATCTGCAAGGACACATTTCCTAAATCTTCGATCAGAAACAAGCCCAGGTCAAGGTCTTCACCCAAAAAACGCGGCCCGATTTCCCCGATCCGCCACAAGTGGCGACCGATGGCGGAGTAGGCTTTATTTTCAGCCGCATCCGGCCCATAAACCAGGATAACGGTCTTATTTTCCGATCGAATTCTCTGGAACCTTCGATCCGAGCCATCGCCGGCCAAGGGTTCCCAGGTAAAATCTTGATTATGAGCCGGAGGCCAGGTCGCGGTAATAAAAGCGCCGGCCTTTTCCTGTTGATAACTTGGAATTTTGATTTTCCGTATCCTAATCTCTGTTTCCAGTAATGAAGCACCCGTCGGCCTGCATGTTCTCTGCTCAGCGCCCCGTAGGGGCCGCAAGATTGTAGCCCGGCGATTCATCGCCGGGAAGCCGTTTCGCATATATAACATTTTGTCGCGTAGCGACTAACCAATCCGTGGGTTGAAACCCACGGTTACCATCCTTACAGCGAGGGCGATTTATTAATCGCCCCTACAACTATCATTACACCAAAGCCAAGCCACGGGAGTTTTCCCGGACTATCACCCCATCAGCCACCACGCAGTTATCGATCGTCACCCCGGAAGCGATCCGCGCTCCCGGCCAAAGCACGGACTTTACCACTACCGCGCCAGGTTCGAGTAAAGCATTTTCACCCAGACAAGCCCAGCCCTCGATGACCGCACCAGGGGCGATCCGGGCTCCGGCGGCCGAAATCACCTGACAGGTCTTAGCGGACAACAAGGCATCGTGCAAGGCTAAATATGATTCCAGCGTGCCGGAATCCCACCATTGCGGATTTTCAGCTACATAGGCCTTGATCGTTCCACCGGCCCGAAGCAAGGTCAGATAGGTATCGATGATATCTCCGGGGCCATCCGCAATCCAGGTCAAAACTTGCGGATCTATTACATGGATACCGGTAAACGCCAATCGGCGAGTCGGGGTTGCCTTAGGGAGACGATAATCTCTTAGACCGACGACGCGGTCTTGAGAATCCAAATCCACTCGAGACAGGGGAGGGTAGTCGTGTAAAACCAGAGTCGCCAGCCTTCCGTCGGTTTTATGTTCTTCCGCTATGGTTTTCAAATCCAGGTTGGTCATGATATCGGCGTTATAGACCAAAAAAGGGTCCGGACCAAGAAGCCTGGCCGCGTTTTTCAAGCCGCCTCCAGTACCCAACAGTTGCTTTTCCCTGGAAATTTCAATCGACAAAGGATAATTCCCGGCGGCCAGGAATTTTTCCACCAGCCTGCCCAGGTGGAAGGTGTTGACCACAATGGCCTTTACGCCCGCGTTAACCAGCTTTTCCACGGCATGGTCGATAAGCGGCCGGTTGAGAACCGGAAACAAACATTTGGGGCGGACCAAACTCAACGGCCGGGCGCGGGTGCCCAGCCCGGCGGCCAAAACCATGGCATTCATGATGGAAGACTCTTCCCTATTAGATAGACCAGTGGTAACCTTACTGGTCATCTTAATAGAGATTCAGGAGGCAAGCCATGAAAAAAAAGCTGATAGTCGCTTTAATTCCTCTATTCTACGCTTTATTCATCAGCTATGGCCCGGCCATCGCCGAATCGACGCCGGCTGAAGTTACTGAAGCCGCTGAAGCTTGGCTAAAACTCGTGGACAACGGCGAATATGGAAAAACCTTTGATACGGCGGCGGAGATATTCAAATCCGCTTCCACCAAAATTCAATGGGAAGCGACTTTGGACTTGGTTCGTAAGAATTTGGGAAAAACAATCGAAAGAAAACCGCTGTCGGCTCAGTTCGCAACCAGTCTGCCCGGCGCGCCGGATGGCGAATACTACGTTATGGAATTTCGAACCGTATTTCAAAATAAAAAAGAAGCCGTGGAACGGCTGGTGCCCATGAAGGAAAAAGACGGCCGCTGGCGAGTCTCGGGCTACTTTATCCGCTAAACAATGAGGCGACAATAATGTCTTTACCCGATCAGCAGTTAGATGACTTGGTTGGGCGTTTGCTCATGGTCGGCTTCGACGGCCGGAAGCTGACTCCGGATTTGGCCGATTTTCTCGAAACCATCCGCCCCGGCGGGATCATATTATTCAAACGGAACGTGGACGACGGCCCGGCGCGGATAGCCGAACTGATCGCCGCCTGTCAAGACCTGGCCGTCAGCCGATTCGGACGCCGGCTTTTAATTGCTATCGACCAGGAAGGCGGTCCGGTCCGCCGGCTGACTCCTCCATTTACCATTCTGCCGAGCCAGAGAGAAATGTCCCGGGCCCTCGATATCGATCAAGTCCGCGCCCTAGGCGAGACCAGCGGCCGAGAGCTGGCCGCCGTAGGTTTTAATATGAACCTGGCTCCGGTTTTGGACCTGGTTACCGACTCCAAGGCGACCTTTATGTTGGAACGGTCCTTCGGCGCGGACCCGGAAACCGCTTCGGCCTTCGGGTCCGCCTTGATTCAAGGCCACCTTGTTCATCGCGTCCTGACTTGCGCCAAACATTTCCCCGGAATCGGCGATAGTTATCTCGACCCTCATTTTGAGCTTCCCACGGTTTCCTATACCGACCCGGAAATGCTGGATCGAGGAATATTTCCTTTTCTAAAAGCTATCGAGCAGGGTTTATCCGCGGTGATTACCTCTCACGTGTTTTATCCTCAATTCGATCCGAAGTGGCCGGCCACTATTTCCACGCCGATAATTACCGGCCTTTTAAGGGAAAAATGCCGCTTCTCCGGATTGATTTTATCCGATGACATGGAAATGGGGGCTCTGGTTAAAAACTATTCTTTGGGTGAAGCGACTCTTCAGACCGTGTCGGCCGGCACGGATTTGGTCTTGATATGCCGGAATCCGCAATCAGTGACCGCGGCTCGGGAGGCCCTGGAACAGGCCACCCGATCGGGCGTGCTTACCAGGACCAGGTTGGAAGCCAGCGCCTTTCGACTGGCCGCGGCCTTGGAAAAAACCACATTACCACCGCCCGAAGCTTGGAAGGAGGTTCTCTCCATTGCTAACTAGCTATCGACACACATTTTTATTCGATCCATGTTTGTGGGAAACGGATGGCGTATATTACGACGCCAACGGTCAGCGCTTATTGTGCGAGGGGCGAACCGTCATCACACACCAACCTGATTCATGGACCAACGAAGGTACTCTTCGCTTGATGACCGACCCACCGTTGGAACTTCACAATCGTTACGATATTGTTCCCTTTGCTCCCGGCCTGGATATGACGACCTGGACCTCTTTCAACCCCGAGATAGAAATCCTCCACGGCCGCTTCATCATCGTGGAGGACGCCATTATATCTCCATGGAAATCGACCAGTGGTGAATTCTGGGGAACAGAGTTTCTGGTTCAAGTCAGCGAGACCGAATATCGAGGGCGAGGCTGTGCATTTAAGGGTGAGTTCAAGCTGGCCGGTTGGGCGATCAGATTACGGAAAAGTTTTTTTTAATTTTCGAAATTATTTAGGCTGGATTAATTCCCGGTCCTGGGAAGAAGGAAGAAAATCATCCCAGCTTATATATTCATCTTGTTGAAAATGGGCGGGAATTCCACCCGCCCATCCTTCAGGATTTAATCCCGCGAGCGAAATCCAAACCGATATGTTGCATCTTGGAGTAGATACGCCTGAGCAAGGTTCGCAAGTTGGCGCCCAGTTCAATCGACATCGGGGCGGATTCCATACGTTCCAATTCTTTAAATTCCGAAACCAGGCTGGCCTCGATCCTTTTCTGAAAGAGGCTGACTTCATGACTGGCTTCATGGGGAATACGCTCTGTCAGACGACGAACATCATCGGCATGACGATCCGCGGCTTCTTCCAATTTCTTTTCCAATAAGGAAATTTTACCCTGGGCTTCCCCTAAACTGTTGGTCAGCTTCCGGACTTGTTTTTCCAACTCCGTGGTTTTGGTCTTCCAAATCTCCACGGCGTCTTCCTTATCGGCAATCCTATTTTCCAATC
>JADFXS010000086.1:0-6865 GCA_015233515.1 Deltaproteobacteria bacterium
GTTGTCACAAACATTGCCCTTTTCGGGAACAGCCCGGGTCGGCTCTTCGTGTACTATTTCCAAAGGCCGTTGAAGCAAGAACCGCGGCATACCCCGAGAGGACAAGACTCTGCCCAGCCAAAGTATCTGGTCCAACATCTTCCTCTCGTCCAGATCCAAAAGAGCTGCCAGCCAGGCTCCGTCACTATCCGTAAAACGACGGCCGCGTTCGCCGTAACGATATGTGAAATAAGGATATTTCGCTAAGCATCTATCCGTGGCCCGCAGCACCGCGGCGATTTCGCCAGGGTCCTGAGTCACGGGATGATTGCCGGCTTCGAAATTAAAGGAGGTCGCCGAATATCTCAAGGCCTCTTTATCCAGCGGATGCAGGGCCTCGAACACCTCTGTCAACGCCCCGTATAATTCCTTGGCGGCCGCCAGTATAGTATTTTTTTCCTTTTGACCGATGACGGCCAGATTCAGGCGAGTTTTGGTCTCTTCCCAAAAACGAGGAGCATCTTGTCCATAGTTGGTAAGGTAGGCCAAACCATGATGGCGATCCAATCCCAAAGACTCGGCCACCTTGGGAGCCAGGATCATGGCGCCCTGGGTTGAACCTTCCAGGACATACAGATAACCCAACAAAGTTAGGGGTTCCTCAACGGCTTTGAGACGTATCGCGGCGACCATCTTGAGGACCGCGGCCACGGCCTCGGGCAAGTCGGGTAGCAGTTTGTAACGGAAAAACTCCAAATCCATGACCAGGAGAGGAAGTTTACGCATATCTTCTTGCCATACGGCCTTCACCACTTCGCTTGTCGAGCCGTCCAGACCCTTTTCAAGAATGGCGTGCAAGGCGGCCATGGCGCGAATATGTCCCACATAACTCAATAACCGGGCCTCGCCGGCAAGAATGGTCTTGGAATAAGGCAAAGACTCTAGATGTTCATGAAGAGACCAGGTTTCATCACGGAGCCAATCCGTGAAAGAGCTGGATTCGCGGGCCATGCGCTCTCCTTTCTAACTCTCGGGTATCGATCGCTTACAGCATTCAATTTACACCCTAATGATGGATGTTGCAGGGACCTAACTTGATTTTTTCAAAAAGCCTGTCAAGATATAAGAATAGACACATTACTTTTGGCAATCATCCAGCTTTCCTACAGGCAGGTACACTTATGAACGATACGGAGAGTAATCTTGAGGAGCCTCAGCGATCCAAAATTCTGGTTGTTGAGGGGGAGTTACCCATGGCCGCCGACTTGGCCGCCGGCCTTCAATCGTTGGGATACAAGGTTTGCGGTAACGTCGCCACAGCCGAAGAGGCGCTTGACCTGATCGAAAAAGACCGCCCGGAACTTGTCCTGATGGACATCATTCTCACGGGAAAGATGGACGGAATAGAGGCGGCGAAACACATTCGTTCGCGGTGGGATATTCCCATCGTCTTTATAATGGCGTGGACGGATCAGGGCCGGCTGGAGCAAGCTAAAGTTACCTACCCTTTTGGTCATATCCTTAAACCTCCTAATGAGCGAGACCTCAAGATTACTATCGATATGTCCCTGTATGTGGGAACAGTTGACGCGGAGCGAAAAAAAGCCGAGAAAGCCCTCAAAGCGAGTGAAGAGAAATTCCGGCTGCTATGCCAAGCCTCCCCTATCGGCGTCTACCTGACGGATGAAAAGGGCGCCTGTATCTTCGTCAATAATGCCTGGGGCGAAATGGCCGGCCTTGCGGGTGAAGAAGCCCTGGGCCAAGGCTGGCTTAAGGGTATCCATCCCGACGATCGGAAACTGGTCAACGATTCTTGGTACAATATGGTCGAATCCAAGGGAAAGTGGGGATTGGAATACCGTTTTGTCGATCGGCAAGGCAAAATTACCTGGGTTTATGGACTCGCGACCGAATTTCTAGACGAAAACGGTAAAATTATCGGGTATTTGGGAACAAACACCGACATTACCGCGCGTAAACTGGCGGCGGAAGAGGTCAGAAAGTCTCGAGAGGAATACAGGACTTTGATGGAAAATGTTCCTATCGGAGTGATGTCGGTGGATAATAATTTTTGTATTACGGCCTGGAACGGCACGGCCCAAGCCCTTACAGGCATAAATCCGGAAGAATGCTTGGGAAAACTATGCCTGGAAGTACTGCAATGTGATGAGTTAAATATCTGCCCGTTACAGGACGCGATGGAAAACCAGTCCATGAGCGGTCCTATCGAACGACACATAAAAACTAAAAATGGAACTATAATTCCAGTACGTTGCATGGGGGCGCCGTTTTTCGATCAGGCGGGCAAAATTATTGGAGCCATCAAAACCATTCAAGATATAAGCGAGCTACGGTCTTTGGAAAAAGAACGTGATTTGACAATATCCATGTTAGCTCATGATATGAAATCACCTTTAATAAGTATCCAAGGGTTCGCGACACGCCTCCTGAAAAGATTATCTCCATCTCGCATTGAACCAATTGATGATTATCTGAAAATTATTTTGAATGAGGCGGAAAAACTGGAAAAATTGATAAAAGAATTTTTAGATTTTTCCAGACTACGTTCGGGCAAATTTCTATTGGCTTTGTCCGAAACAGATTTAAAATCGGAAATTATACAGATTATCGATGCGTTAATTCCGCAATTTTCACAAGAAGGGATTAAAGTCGAGTTGAATTTTGAGGATAATTTTCCAACCGTCAGCGTAGATTCAGAAAAAATCAGGCGGGTATTTAACAATGTTATAGAGAATGCCTTAAAGCATTCACCAGCCAAATCTACTATCAATATTTCCGCTGAAGCCACCAATACCGATATACTTATCAAGATAACCGATCAAGGTTTCGGAATTTCCTCCGAAGATATTCCTTATATTTTTGAACCGTTCTACCAGGGGACCAACAGGAAGAGACGCCGGGGTTATGGGTTGGGCTTGGCGGCGGTCAGTTCCATTGTCAAGGCTCATGGCGGAAAGGTTTATGTGTCAAGCGAAGTCGGCCAGGGGTCCTGCTTCACTATTGCTTTACCATATAAAAATAGCTTGCCTATCTAGGTATTGAAGCTCTCCGCGACAAGCCGCGGATAAGGCGCTCACCTGTATGTTCATCGATGATCGGCGACTAGGCCATGACGGCCAAGTCAAGAATTACCTGGAAGCCAAGCCTAGTGTAATTTCACGGGATATTAACCTAAAATTCACTTGATTTTTAGTATCAAATCATGATCATTACCCTGGCGAACGACCCCAAATCCTTTTTAGCTTTTGATAAGGGGCGGGACACCAATCTCCCTTTTAATTTGAAAGGGAAAGTGTTCTTCAAGAGACACAATCGGAATTCGACCGGAGCGGAATATGAATTTCTCCACCAAACTCTTCTACCTGTTCAGACGCGGCTGGAAGGCCATCCGGCTCTTCCTCATACTCTCCGGACCCGGCCTGGTGGTCATGATCGCCGACAACGACGCCGGCGGGATCACCACCTATGCGGCTACCGGCGCCAAATATGGCTACAACTTTATTTGGTTTCTCGTCGTCCTGGTGCCCGTGGCCTACTACGTCCAGGAGATGACCGTACGCCTGGGCGCGGTGACGAAGCGAGGCCACGCCGCGGCCATTTTCGAAAACTTCGGAGCCTTCTGGGGCTGGTTTTCGCTGATAGACCTGATCTTATGCGACTGGCTGACGCTCATCACCGAGTTCATCGGCATGACCGCGGCCATGGGTATCTTCGGAGTGCCGCCCTGGCTCACCATCCTCGGTGTCATTTGCATCATGGGCATCATGGTGCTCAACGGACGCTACTGGACCTGGGAAAAGATCACCATGGTTTTTTGCCTTCTCAACCTCATTTACATACCGGCCGCGTTCTGGGTGAATCCCTCGACAGCTGAAGTGATCAAGGGGTTTATTCCCAACCTGCCGGGTGGCAAGTTCGACAACGAACTATTTTTCTTCCTCATGGCTAACATCGGCACTACCATCGCCCCCTGGATGATCTTCTTCCAACAGAGCGCGGTGGTGGACAAGGGAATGACCGAAAAAGACATCCCCTTCGGCAAGTTCGACACTCTGCTTGGCGCTATCATGACCGTGGTGGTGGCCACCTTCATCATCATTGTGGTAGGCACGGTGCTGCCGGGCGTGGATATCGACGACGCGGCCCAGGCATCCAAGATGCTCATGCATTCTCATGGTTACGCGGGGACATTCATGGCTATCGGGCTTTTCGACGCGGGCCTTCTTGGCGCTATATGCATCTCGCTCGCCAGTTCCTGGGCGCTAGGTGAAATCTTCGGATGGGCGCACTCGCTCAACAACAAGATAAAGGAAGCTCCTTGGTTCTATGCCGCATATTTTCTGGCGCTTATAACCGCGGGCGGCGTGGTCCTTATCCCCGGCGCGCCGCTGGTTCTTATCACGCTGTTCGTGCAGGTGGTGGCCGTGACACTTCTGCCCGCAGCGCTCGTCTTCCTCATCCTGCTCCTCAACGACGAAAAGACCATGGGAGAGTATAAGAACTCATTTTTTGAAAACATTATCAACATCGGCATTGTCTCGGTCATCGTCATACTCTCCACGCTCTATGCGGCCAGCACGCTGTTCCCAAACATGTTTAAGTAGCCAGGGAGGTAGCTCATGTTCAAGAACTTGATCCAGAAGATCCATGCGATCAACCAAAAATACGCCAAGCCGCGTCTAGCCATGTCCGGTTCGGTCAGGTTCTGCCTGTTGTTTCTACGCTTTTACCTGCTATTGCTGGTGGGACTGCTTCTCTACAAATTCATCACTGTGCTGATGGCATAGAGTAATACCAAAGGGGAACACCATGACCCAGCAAATAATCTCCACGACGACCGAGCAGAGCTTCCACCTTTCCGAACTCCTCGGCCGGAAAGTCCTCTGGAATGGCAAGAAGATAGGTAAGCTCGACGACATCGTCATCCGTGAAACCGAGGCTGTGCCCGAGGTCACCGACATCATCGTCAGCCGCTCCTTTGGTCACAAGTCGCTCTTGGTCCCGTGGGTCGATGTCGAGATCGACGAACGCGAAGTGGTCGTCCGTATGGAGAGCATCGAAAGCCGCGAGAAGGACCGCTTCGACGGGTTGGTGCTTTTAAACGACCACATCATAGACAAGAAAATAGTGGATTTAGAGGATCACGAAGTCGAGGTGGTTTACGACGTGCGCTTGCGCCAGCGCGGAGGCAAGCTGTACGTCAGCGACGTGGACTGCTCCCGTCAAAGCTTCCTACGTCGGATCGGCCTCAAGTGTATTGCCAACTTCATCAGCGACCTGGCCGCGACACTCAAGGACGAGCCCATCTCCTGGAAGTACGTGCAGCCGCTATCGCCCGAGCTTGGCCGTTTCACCGGCAGCCTCAAACTCAACATCCTCAAGGAGAAGCTTCACGAGATCCACCCCGTGGATTTAGCCGATATCCTGGAGGAGATGGACCACGACCACCGCCTCTCCATCTTCAACGAACTGAACGTGGAAAAGGCTTCGGACACCCTGGAAGAAATCGAACCCCGCGTGCAGCGTGAGATCATTCACAGCATCGGCGAAGAGAAGGCCGCCGAACTCATCGAGGAGATGACGCCTGCTCAAGCCGCCGACGTTCTCTCCGTCCTTCCGGCCTCGGACGCCGACAACATCCTGGCCCTTATGGACGAAAAGGAAAACGTCGAGAAGATCGAATCGCTCATGGACGACCACAACAAGGATATTTCCGACTTCGCGACGAGCTTTGTCATCACCTTCCCGCCCGAGACCAAAATTGAAGAGGTATTTCAACAGTTCCGCGAGGTTGCTCGCGACAAGGACGTGATCTGGTACATCTACGTCCTCTCCGGCGACAACCGTCTGCTCGGTGTGGTCGACTACCACTCCATGCTGCGCGCGGACCCATCCCAGCGCCTGGACGCCATCATGATCACCGGCGTCAAGAAACTCGAACTGGGCGATACCCTTAAAGACGCTACCGTCATGTTCGAACGCTATGGTTTCCGGGCTATCCCCCTGCTCGACGCCAAAGGCGTCCTACAGGGCGTCGTGCCCTATCGTGATGTCATGAAGCTCAAGCATACTTACTTGGGGGCGTAAGCACAACGATTCCGTGATATACTTCGGCATTTCCAAACGCTGGAAGAAGCACTGTCAAGAAGAAATGATTTTGAGTGAGATAAGGGCGCACGCCAGGGCCACCTACGAAGCGAACATACATCATCGCCGGGGACAAAGGGGGCTAAAATAGCCGGTGAAGATGATCGGCTGATAATCAGATAGTTCAGCATGGCGGATAAGTGGTTCTGTCACTGGATCACTTCTCCTTACGAGCAGTAAAAGGCAAAACGTTGACTATTACCGGCCGCCGGAGCGCGAAGCTCATGAAGCCTAAAAACGCGGCAAGCAGTCCGGTCGCTCTGATGGTTAGGCATTGACCGCCTGCATGAGAGCATTGAAATACTCGGGTTGACCGGTTTTGAAAAGACCGTACCACGCGTCCAACACTTGGGGTTTGAAAAGGCCGAGGCGGCGAAAAATGTGCCGCGCGAAGTCAATGGGAGCGATTCCCGAGGCCGTGATCAGGTGGTTGTCGGTAACAGCCGGCGCGTCTTCATAAAATTCTATTCCGCGGTATTTGGTTGCGGCGAGGTAATCACGGGAATTACTCGTGTGCCAACGATTGTCCAGCAGCCCCCCTCGAGCCAGCCCGGCGGTGGCGCCACAGATGGCGGCGACCGGGACGCCGGAATTCAGGAAAGCGCCGGCCGCTTCCACCGCCTCCAAGTTTTGCCCCATATCCCAAGCTGTCCCGCCTGGCAGAATCAACATGGCGCTATTGTCGGGAGAGGTGCTGTCGGGCGTAAGATCGGGGTCG
>JADFXS010000086.1:6978-9825 GCA_015233515.1 Deltaproteobacteria bacterium
CGCCCGGCCGGGTCAAAGACAAAAAGATGCACATCTTGCGGCTTCACTAGACACCTCCAGCGCTGAGCCGATCTTCCGACCAAGCATGATGTTTAAACCAAGCGACGTTACCGGCGGCGAGCCACGACCGGCGAGCATGGAATCGACCTAAAAAGATACCCGCCGGGAATTAGACTCGGGGAACGGGTATTCCATATGGCGGGCCACGGCTCGAGCCACGGTCTCGCCATAATGTCGCGACACCACGCACAGAGCCATATCGATACCGGCCGAGATGCCGGCGGAAGTTATAATTCTGTCTTGTTCGACTACATGCGACGCCGAATCGACCGTAACTTTCGGGAAAAGTTCCCGCATCAGCTCGAGGGCCTGCCAGTGCGTGGTGGCCCTTAATCCGTCCAGCAATCCGGCGCTGCCGAGTATCAAAGAGCCGGTGCAGACCGAAGCCAAAGTCTCGACCTGGGCGGCATGAGCCACCACAAACGACCGCATGACCTCGTTTTTCATTTCGCGACGTGTTCCCCAGCCGCCCGGCACCACTAAAACATTCAGGGCAGGACAGTCGTCAAAAGTGACATTGGGGGCAACTTTCATCCCCCCGGTCGTAGTAACCAATCCATTGGATTGCGCCGCCAAAAACACTTCAAACGGAGAGGGTTCTTCACGACGACGCTCTTCATTCAAACGCGCGGCGGAAAACACCTCGAAAGGTCCGCAGAAATCCAAAACTTCGACGTCATCGAAAATGACGATACCGACTCGTTTACGATTCATGGAATAGCCTCCAAAATTTATCAATGAGAAGAATGTCACACTTTATGTTCATAGATAGAAAACAGTTGTTTCTTCTTAAATGAACAATCAGGAATCATGAGAGAGTACACACATATGTTGTTTGGAAACCTTTACCGTATTCCGCCGTGTCGATTTGAAACCCGCTTCTCCGGAGTAGGCCTTCCATGATCCAGTCATAGGTGCTGAACTCATCCTTGACATGAATTACCGCTTCTTCCGCCAATCGGGCCTCCGACATGGATTCACAAGCTTGCACCCATTGGGCGATCTTTAGTTGAATATCATTGGTGCTTGAAGGAAAGACAATATCAAAAAGGAAAAGCTTGCCCTTGGGTTTAAGCATGGCGCGGCATCGCTTGAGAGCAGCCGACTTCCAGAAATCCGGAAGATGGTGAAGAACCGCGACACAGACTATCGCGTCAGCCGGTTCCGCGCTATGTTCATAAGTGAGCAGGCCGCCATGGCAAAAAACAATATTCTCGAGTCCATCTCGCTCAGCCTGTTGCCGACAATAGTTGAGCATTTCAGTCGAGATATCGACCGCGTACACCGTGCGGCAGGTTTTGGCCGCGTGCAGCGCGAAGGCGCCGGTCCCCGCGCCCAGGTCGATCACGATACTGCTGGAGTCCAGCCCAAGACGCTGAAGAATTATTTCGCTCGACTTGGCGTAGTCCCTGAACTTTCGGTGCATGCGGTCGTAGGCCGCCACTACCTCCGCCGTGGTATAGTCAACTCCTTGAGTTTTCGTTTCATCATATTGCCATTTTGGAATGATCATCATTTCTAAATCTCCCGTTTTCCGGCCAATACTCCCATAAGCCGCGAACCGCCCGATCCGACCGGCCGCGGTTAGTTTTCCATTTCCGCATGCGTCCTTTGACGAACCGATTTGAATCTTAATCCGTTTCCGCTAACATAACGACGTAGTTCTTGCCGTATTTTTTAATTCCCCCCAAAAAAACACACGGCCCCGTCACAAATGAAAAGCCCTGAACCTGCATATTGATATCAAGAACAATAGTTTTCCACAATCGGAAAAAGTCTTGGATTAATGACCGGTTCCTTTCAAAGCGTATCCGCGACATGGTTGATGTCGACCAAGATAGCTAAACCGTCCATACGGTCTAGCGTCAAGAAAAAGAAACCTCTGGTGCCGCCACCGCTCAACGGTCTTGGAATCAGGGCGGCCTAAGCGAACCGGAAAAAGCCGGAATGGGCAGGATAGTTGATATGCGTCCGTGGAATTGCCCATAAAAATGGCTCCCGCATATATGACCGGCCGGGTTGGCATGATATATTGGTGAAGCTGAAGTGGAGGTCTCAAAAGATGATATGTGATCGATGCCACGCCGCGATCGAAGCTGGCGAGGAAAAATCACACATGGGACAAACCCTGTGTGAAGAATGCTATATGGACATTTTGACCCCCGTGCGCAGTTGCGCTCCCAAGTCCGTGGACAGCGTCAGGTCATTTGTAAAACATGCCGATGCAACCGGAGAATTGACTCCGCTCAAACAGGAGATATTGCGTATCTTGAAGGAAACAGGGGCGATTGAACCTCTGAGTTTACTGCATCGACTTGGGGGAACATTGACCATGTCGGAATTGGAAAGCAATTTTTCCACGCTGCGGAATATGGGAAAGGCACGTGACGAGAAACGGAGCGGCCGGGTGGTCTGGCGGTTATGGTAGACTGACTGGATACATACGGTAGAGATGACAGCGTCTGATAATTGCTATACCGCCATTTCGAATAACCGACTCCCCGCGCTTCAACGGGTTATGGCGCCAAGAAACGTCCGTATACTGTCATTGCCATGAAAGCACGGATGCAAGGTCACAACCGAGCCCCCCATCCGTCATTCCGGCGGACGCCGGAATCCAGTCTTACATCAACCACCTGGACCCCGGCTTTCGCCGGGGTGACGGCGTGTTTTCATACATGGGCGTGAGAAACCCTTTCTCATGAATGATTTCGAAGCGAAGAGAGAAATCTCCATGATTCCGGCCTCGGCCGATAGCTCGCTCGCTTGCTTGTTCATTTGTATTTG
>JADFXS010000087.1 GCA_015233515.1 Deltaproteobacteria bacterium
GCCAGGCGTTCCTTGAGACGGGCGCGGTTGAAGCCTTCAATTATCTGGGACGAATAGCTCTGCACCAATGATGCGGTATTGGAATTAGTCCCGGTCACTACGATTTGCACCAAGCCGGTTCGTCCGCTGTTCACTTTGCCGGCCAATCCCGGTCCCAGATGGGTGACGGCTTTCACCTCACCGCTATCCACCGTGCGAACCATATCGGCTTCATTTTGGATATACCTGACAATTTTAAAATATCCCGAAGAAGAAAAGGCAGAGACCAAATCTCTAGCCATTGGAGTTCGATCTTCGTCGTAGACGGCGAGTTGAATGTTTTTCAGGTCCAGATTGGCCGCATAGCCAAAGGCGATGAGCTGTAAAATGGGCGGACCGATCATTAAAAAGCGCAAGCGGGGGTCCCGGACGGCTTGAGCCAGTTCCTTGAAAAAAATCACGCGAATGCGCAGTAAAAGCAGTCTGATCATAACAATCTCTTGCTGAACTTTTTCCTGGCCAGGTTCAAAACTACAAGAGCATAGACCAACAGGGCCAGGGTTTGCGGCCAGAGCACCTCCAAGCCTACTCCCTGCAGGAAAAGTCCTTTGAGTATTTCCACAAAATATCGGGCGGGAACGATGATGGTGATGACCTGCAAAGCCGTGGGCATGTTTTCGATGGGGTATATGAACCCGGATAGGAGAAAAGACGGTAAAAAGACGCTGATCATGGCCAGTAAACTGGCTTGCAGCTGAGTTTTGGAGATGACGGAAATGAATAAGCCCCAGGACAAGGTTCCGATGAGAAAGATCAAGGCGGTTATAAACAGGGTCAGGTAGCTGCCGCGATAGGGGACTCCAAATATATACACTCCCACGCCCACGACCAGGGCCAGATCAACGAAGCCCACGGTCAAGTTAGGCAGGAGTTTACCCAACATCAGCTCGCCGCTGGAAATGGGCGTGGCGATCAGCTGCTCCAGGGTTCTGGTTTCTCGTTCCTTGGACACGCTGAGGGAGGTGAGCAGGGAACAGATAACCATCATAATTACCGCGGTCAAACCTGGGACGATGAAATTTCGACTCTTAAGTTCCGGGTTGAACCAGACTCTGATCCGGGCTTCCAAAGGCATATCGGCCATTTTTATTCCGGCGCGTTTTATAAGTTGCTGTTGCAGATCGAGGTCGTATCCCATGGCCACTCCTTTGAGATAGCCCACGGCAATGGAGGCGGTATTGGAATCCGACCCGTCAAAGATGGCTTGCACCGGCGCCTTTAGCCCTTGCTTGGTTTGGGAGGCAAAACCAAGGGGAACTACCAGGGCCATGAGGGCCTGGCCGCTGTCCAGGGCCTGGTCGATCTCTGTTTCGCGATCTAAATAACGGACGATTTCGAAATAGCGGGAATCCCCTAAACGGTGAATGAAATCGCGAGCCGCCGGAGTTCTATCCTGATCCACAATCAGGGTCGGGATACGGTCCACATCCAAGCTCAAGGCGTAGCCGAACAGAAAGATCATCATGAGGGGAATGAACAGCGCGGCGATCAAGCTGCGAATGTCGCGCCGCATCTGGGTGAACTCTTTCTTGGCCAAGGCTTTGATTACCCGCGGGCTCATTGTTCATCTCCGGCCTTATGACCGACCATGGCCACAAAGACGTCTTCCAAGGTGGGGGCGATGGGCCTGATCGCTTGGATGCTCAAGCCTACAGCTGAAAAACGAGATTGAACATAACTGTGAGGGTCCACTCCTTCCGCCAAACGGACGTGCAAGGTGCGGCCAAAGACCGCCGCGTCCAAGGCGTGTTCGGCCCCGGTCATGGCTTCAACTCCAAGCAAGACGTTTTCGGTTTCCACTTCGTAAATTCGTCCGGATAAATGCCTGGTTTTCAGTTCGGCCGGAGAACCCAGGGCAATCAAGCGGCCGTGGTTGATGAGCGCGATTCGGTGGCAGTATTCGGCTTCTTCCATATAGTGAGTAGTGACGAACACCGTTACTCCCTGGTCGGCCAGGGTATAAATCAAGCCCCAAAAATTCCGGCGGGTGCCGGGATCCACTCCTGAAGTCGGTTCATCCAAAAAGATCATCGGCGGCTGATGTAATAGAGCGCAGCCCAAGGCCAGTCGTTGTTTAAGCCCGCCGGGCAGTTCCCGGGTCATGGTCGTTCTCCGATCGTTCAGTCCGATCAGATTCAGGACCTCATCCAGGCGGCGGCCAAGTTCCTTTGAGTTCAAACCATATATTCCGCCGAAGAATTTCATGTTTTCTTCCACCAGCAGATCATCGTACAGGGAGAATTTCTGGGACATATAGCCCAAGCGGGACTTGATTTTTTCTCCTTGGGTTAAAATATCCAAGCCCATCACCTCGCCCTGGCCGGAAGTCGGGCGAAGAAGTCCGCAGCAGATGCGAATAGTCGTGGATTTGCCCGCGCCGTTCGGCCCCAGGAAACCAAAAATCTCACCGGCAGTCACTTCCAGTGAGATGTGATCGACAGCCACGAAATCGCCGAATTTTTTGACCACATTTTTTAAAACAACGGCAGTGTCCATAAAATTGCCTATGGCGATCCGGGTAATCCGCTGAATGATTATTTGAATATGCAAGAGAGCCTATTCCCCGTAACTCGCAGCGGGGAGTCTCAACGATCGCCGCCGGCCGACAGCGTTCTATTCAACCAAAGTCAGATAGACATCTTCCAGGCTGGGCTGAATGGCGCTGATATCCACGTTCGTAAGGCCGGCTTCGCGCAGGCGCTCGGTAATGATCGGTATAGACCGGTCGTCGGCCAGGGTAAAGTGCAGACCGGCGCCGAATAGACTAGGCGTCCGGACCTGGGGTTGTTCTTTGAGAACCTTTAAAGCCGTTCGACGATCCGAGCAGAGAATATTGTATAAACGACCGGGCATGAGTCCCCGCATGGCGGTAGGCTCCATAACCAGGCGGATGCGTCCTTGATCAAAAAGAGCGATGCGGTGACAGCGGTCGGCTTCATCCAGGTAGGTGGAGGCGACCACGACGGTTACCTGCTCACGCTTGAGTTCATAAAGAATTTTCCAGAAATCCCGGCGGGAGACCGGATCCACGCCGTTAGTCGGTTCATCCAGTAAGAGGACCTTGGGACTGTGAATCAAGGCGCAGGTCAAACCGGCCTTTTGCTTCATGCCGCCGGAGAGGTTGCGGAAGAGACGACCAGTGAAAGGCGCCAAGCCGGAAAATTTCAAAAGGCGATCCATGCGTTCTTGATATTTCGAGCGCGACACCTGGTGCATTTCCGCATAAAATTCAATGTTTTCCGCCACGGTCAAGTCGTCGTACAACCCGGCCGGTTGAGCCATGTACCCGATATCGGGTTTGACGCTTTCCGGGTCGGCAATCACGTCCCGGCCAAGGACAAAGGCTTGGCCGGAAGAGGGGAGCATCAAGCCGCTCAGGATGCGTAGGCAAGTGCTTTTGCCCGCTCCGTCCGGGCCGACCAAACCGAAAATGTCGCCGGGCGCTACGGTAAAAGTGACGCTATCCAGGGCGGGCAACGATCCAAAAGTCTTACCCAGGCCGATGACCTGGATCGCGGCGGCGATTTCAATTATTTCGTTATTGGAATCATTCGTCATTGGTACCGCTTTCTTCGGAAACTTTAATAAATAGCCGATATGGAGCCAAGCATCGGCGACAGGCGGCTAGATATTCATTATTTTAAGCGCACATCAACGGGCATGCCTGGTTTCAATTCCTGATGAGGGTTGGCCAGGGTGACCTTGATGCGATAAACCAGCTTAATCCGTTCCTCCTTCGTCTGAACGTTTTTGGGAGTGAATTCGGCTTGCGGCGATATAAAGGTCACCACGCCTTCGTAGGTCTTAGCATATGAATCGCTGATTACCTGAGCCGGCTGGCCTAGTTTTACCCGGCCTAAATCGGTTTCCGGGATATACGTTTTCACCCAGACCTGATCCAATTGAGCTATAGTTACAATCGGAGTCCCTGCCTGGACATATTCTTTCTCCTCCACGCTTTTCACGGTAACAAAACCGTCGAAGGGGGCAAACAGCCGGGAGTTGACTAAATCATCCTCAGCCTGAGCTAAAACGGCCTTGGCCTGATCGCTTTGAGCCTGAAGAGCTTTATAATCAAGTTTCATTTTATCCACTTCGCGCTTAGCGGCCTCGGCTTCGGCCATGGTCGCTTCGGAACCCATCAGGTTGGCTTCACCTTCGGTGATCATTTCTTCGCGCGGCCCGATTTTAACCATGCGATACCTTTCCAGGGAGGCCAGGTAAGAAGCGCGAGCCGATTCCGCCGCGGTGCGGGAATCTTCATATTGGCTGGCGGAAATAATCTGTTTAGAGTAAAGATTTTTATTTCGTTCAAAATCACGCCCGCGGTTTTCCATTTCCGTGCGGGCCTTTTCCGTGGTAGCCGCCGCCTCGTTGATCTCTTCTTTTCGCGACCCGGTTTTAAGGCTGAGGAAACGAGCCGCGGAGGCGGAAACCCCGGCTTGAGCCTTTTTCAAATCCGCGTTCACCACATCTTCTTTAATTTTGATGCCAAGGTCCATGGACGCCAGACGAGCCTCCAGTTCCCGAACTTGAGCCGCCGCCTGGTCACGTTTAGCCTGGATAACCTCTTGACGCAATTCGGCCACCAACTCGCCTTTCTTGATGATATAACCTTCATCAACCAAAAGGCGGGTTACGTGCCCGGGCAGACGGAAGCTCAGGTCCACGTCCGTCACTTCGATATGCCCCGATGTTTCGATGGCCGTCCAGGGTATGGAGCGATAGTACAAAAAATAATAGGTAATTCCGGCAGCCACGGCCAGGATCAAGACAATGGGAATTGCTTTGGCAGGTTTCATGCTTCACTACTCCATCCAGGGGACTAGGCGCATCGTTGACGCGATGATCAGGGGGGAAAGGAACCGACGGCCCATCGGCCGGTTTTTTTCACACCGCTAATTTCGATTTTCGGATTGTTTATCAAAAGCATCAGCCCAGTAAAACAAGCAATTTTAACCAATTCGGCAATCAACTTAATCCAAGGAACTGTCAAGTAAGCCTTTAGACTGAAGAAAGGTCAGGGCGACATTCTTTATCGATTGACGTCGTTCTTCCAGGTAGGCGTTGAAATCAGTCAGGTCCTCTTGCAGGACGGTTTCCAGGACTATGGGGCTGATGAAACTGATCAGACACATACCCACCAAGTTGACTAGATAATGCATGATCTGTCGGGGAGGTAAATTCAATTGTCGGCCTACGGCAGCCAGGATAATGGCCGGGCTTATTCCCTGGTCGGCCAAGTCTGGAGGGACAATTTCCTTGACCAGGCGACGGAAGCGGACACCGCCGTCGGCGACCTCCCGTAGAAATATTCTGACTATTCCCGGGTTAGCGGCATAACCGTCCAGGTACGCGTCAATGACTAAACTGACCTTGGTTTCCAGGGATCCGGCCCCGGTCCAGGACCGACCCACTTGCGAAAGGATACGACTAATTGATGAACGAAGGACCTGAGCGTATAAATTTTCCTTGGACCTGAAATAGTAATGGAGCATAGCCTTGTTGACGCCGGCGGCATCGGCGATGGCTTGAGTCCGGGCGCCGAAAAATCCCTTATCGGCGAATTCGCGAGTAGCGGCGCTGAGAATACGTTCTTCCGCCGGAGTCGGATATTGAGTTTCCGGTAAAGGTTGTTGAGCCATTTTAGACCATCTGATTAGTTTTACCAACCAATTGGTTAATTGGGCCATTTTTAGGCGATTGTATCCGCTCTGTCAATGAATTTTTCCATGGCGCCATCAGCCGGAAGAAAATTGACAAGAGGTTGCTGGTTATGATCAACTGACATTATACGGAGAAAATCGATTTCAGTATCAACTACGACACCAAATACCGTATCGGGCGGGAATCAGGGGATAAAGACGAATGAAGTTTCATATTTCCAGACATGCCGAACAGGAATTGGCTAGAAGGAATATTCCGTTGGAAATAGTGGAGGATATTTTAGCCGATCCGGAGCAAAAAATCGCGACATGGTACAATTAAATGCTATCAAAGCCGAGTGGTCATGGATGGCAAAAACTATTTAATCCGGGTAATGGTGAATGAAACCAGCCGACCTCCGGTCGTGGTGACGGCGTACCGGGCCAGCAAGATAGAAAAATACTGGAGCGAATCATGAAAGTAACCTATGAACCAGAGCTGGACGTGCTACGGATTATTTTCCGGAACACACCCATACAGGAGAGCGACGAGGACAAACCCGGGGTCATCATCGACTATGATCGGGAGGGTAACATAGTTGGGCTGGAGATTCTGAATGCCTCCCTGCGGATGGAAAACCCGAGGAGCGTGGAATACCAGGTGACCGCCTAACCCTAATTCACCACTTGCGGGCATCAAGGCATGCAACTCCTGGCTGCAACGCTCGGCGGGATAGATATAAATATGGAGTAAGGGATTCACTGCCGGGCAATGACCGTGAATCCCCACACTTAAGTTTATTTATCTTGATCTGGGTTAAGCGGGATTCTTTTTTTGGACCATCCCTGTAATTTTGACGGAGATAATGCCGAGCAGGTTGCCGACCAGCATCATAACCGCCGTGTGAAACAGCACTTCCCAGAGAGTTCCCTTGAAGATATTCAAGTTACCGAAAAAGACAGCGGCGCCCAGGAACTGTCCCGGAATGGTGGCCAGGAGTTTCGTGGAGCCTTCAATACACATAACAAAGACTAAAACAGTGACAACAATAGTTAAAGCGATTGGGCTCTGGATACCGATCAGGCCATAGAGGAAAAGGAAAACGGCCGAATGAGCCATCCCGCTGAAGTTGGTGATATATGATTTGGCCAGGGCTTTATCATCTCCGCCGCAAAAGAAAAAGCTGGCCCAAGCCGCAAAGGCCGGCCAAGCGGCCAGCCAGGGGAACATCTGGACGATTTGAAAGAAAATACCCGCTAAAAGGGCGACAACGATGGAAATTGGAAGTAAAGCTTCCATATCACGCATCCTTTCTTAAATTGTAGTTGATTGATCTGCATTTTCAGGAACTTTATCGGTCTCAGCCGTTAATTATTATTCGTTTGGGTTGGTTTTGTGGATGCTGATTTCGTCGGTAACCGTCAGGGGGACCGCGGATTTCACGGATGGCGCCACCCTTGCGGGCATAGCGGCTTGGGAATGACAATAACAAACTCATGGACGATATTTCGCTCTCTTATGAAATGCGTGTTTGTTAAAGCGCGACAGAAATCAGTCAGTGATCGGTTGAATCTGGATATACAATCAATGATTACATTCAGATAAGAAGTCTCGTCCTGATATTGAGAAAGTCAATGTGACCGGCTTGGTCAAAGAGCTTAGTCGCAGCCAAAAACCAGAGTCTGGGAATCATTTCAAGGTTATCTCCAAAACCAAGCTTTAGTCGGTCAAAATTGATCTATTTTTAACATATCTTCAGGGTAAGAAATGATATTGATTCGGTAACATTTCAGCCAAGCTTATCGTCGAAATAGCCAGGCCGCGTTAGAAGGTTAGGTTTTCATTTTTTTTTGCGTCGGCCTGGTCAAATCGGCCTCCGATTAAGATGAAAAGTTCCTATGGCCTCGATGAACGACAGAGTAATTGTCTGGACAAAAAGCTTTGCACAACTATAAAGTTGAAACATCAGGATGGAAGAAAATCGCCAAAACTTAGACCATACCTTCGATATTTATTTTAGACGAGAGGATTCAGCTTAAATCCCTACGGACGTAAAAGAAAACCTCTTATCATTTTGCCTTAACCCTGGGCTGCCTAAGTCATGGCATAATTGACTTATACATTATCACTAAATAATACAAGAATCAAATCAATAGTTCTTAATTCTTTTCTAATTTTCGAAAGAAGGTTGCTCAGACGTTTGAACCGAAAAAAGCTAACCCGGCCGAGGAGGTATTTCCTCGAGAACCGAATCAAACCAGTTTTAAAATCCGGCGTCCATAAAGCCGTTAGCCGCGACATTACCGTTGGGGATTTCCCTTTCGGTTTCAAATTGCCATGCCGGTTCAGCTTAAAAAATTTTCTATTGTTTTAGATCGAAGTATTTATTACGTTTATGTTTTTTTCTCCCTGCAATTCAATGCAGGGAGAAAAATTTAAAAAGAGACATTGCCCATACTTTTGGACTACTTGAATATCTGGTCACCGCTTTTGCCGCCCAGTCCGGGATGCAGGTCAAAACGAACGACTCCTACCGGAATTTGCCCTTTTACGGCTTCAACGATTTTGGCCGTTCCTAAGTTTCCGAAACCGCCGCAAAGTTCAATGGCTTGAATGCCTTCTTTGAGCAAATCTTGGGCGAGATCAGCCGCGGCCTGGTAATCCTTGGCCGCGACAGCTAAAAGTTGGACGATGGGAGTTTCCACCCAGGCCCGGTGGATGGAAGGATCAGCCTCGGGGGCTACAAAAATAAAGGCCGCTTTAAGTTTTTCCGACATAATTTACTCCTCATTTTGTAGAAAAGCCGAAATAGGGCTTCAAGGGCAAAACCAGCCGACAGGTCAACTCACAACCGACGGAATTGAAGTGTTTTGGACCAAAGCGCCGTTCTTTAGGGCGCTGGTCATAGTCATAGCGACATCCACGACCTTCGGGCCGTTTTTAATAATCCGCACGGAGGCTTGTTGCCCTTTGTTCACTTCCACTTCCCGCTCTCCATCTAGAGCCAGTATGGAAGGTTTGATGATTATGGGCCAATCCTGGTCCAGAGTCATGGTTTCCACCGAGGATAGAGCGATATTTTTTATCATCCCTGGAGCCACTGGGGCCAGGACCTCGCGTCCGTTAGGACCCATGGTCAAGCATAAGCCGTATGGCTCTTCCGCTTTGACGGATTGTATCAGACCGCCGATAGCGGAAAGGCCGATACTGAATGGTTCGGCGCGGTTTAAAAATATCTGGCGGACTTTATCCATGTCCCATATGGCCCGCGATCCGATAAACTGGTCATCGTATACACCGGCGTCGACGAGCGCGACATCAACAGGTTGACCTTCCTTCCAGACCTGCAACATTGTAGAGTGGATGGAGGCTTCTTCCAAAGGGACAAGCTTATTAGCTACTAATCCGGCGGCTAAACCGGCTAGGGTGCCTTCGACCATGCTGGGAAAAACATTATTTGTTCCCGTGGAGATAGGCAAAACCGGCGCGGAAACGCCGCCTTTGATGACCGCGCGATTAGTGCCGTCGCCACCCAGGGTGACAATGCAGTCTACACCTGATTCCGCCATGATTCTACCGGCTTCGGTCGAGTCGTCCTGGGTGGCCATAGTTCTAAAATCAACAGGGAAAACAGGAATTTTTATTTTTAAAGGATCCAAAGCCCTGGGTACAATGCCGAAATAATCCGGCATATAGCATATACGTTCCACACCAACGGCCAGGAGTCCCAGGATCACTCGCCGAACAATGCGGACTTTTTCCTGGTTGTCAAAAACGCTGCCATAAGCCACCAAACGGCGGATGTCTTTTCCCGAGGCGGGATTAGCAATAATGCCTACAAAAGACAAAGTGGTTACCTCTTTTTTATGGCTCCAAAGAGCTTAAGCAATAATTACCTTCAAATTCTGCCAGACCGCGGGTGTGAAAGCTATCTGGAGCGTCAGAGGTTTTTTCCTCCAACGCTCCAGGCTGTGTCCGAAGTCAAGATGTCAGATCGGGTATTTCCACGATCGGCAACTCATACAGAAGTCTGTTGTTAACAGACGGATCTATATGTCTAACCCCTGACAGTTATTTCCCCACGGTTTTTTTCACGGCCGCGATGATTTTTGCCACGCTGGGAATG
>JADFXS010000088.1:0-3195 GCA_015233515.1 Deltaproteobacteria bacterium
CTTCGGTTTGATAGACCATCCAATACCAATCGGGTCCCGGTTTCCCCTTTACGCCGTGGTGGCCGCCGATGGAGCGGCTTCGCTTCTGCGCCGTCGTTTTTTTCCTGATCGTCGTCAATATTTGGCCGGTTTGCAGGTGGAAGTCCCGCTGCGACAACCCTTGAATAGGACCATTGTGGCTTTTGATCCGAGGTGGCGCATGGGTTATGCCTGGCTTTTTCCAAAAATCGGCGTGGCCAACGTGGGGGTGGGTTTACAAGTGGGACAACAGCCGAATGGCTGGAAGATATTGGATGAGGTGATCAGATTTTTTCAAGAAGCCGGTCTGATTGGAAGCGGCGTGTTGGCCCGCAGCATAGGAGCTATTGTCGTCAGTGGTCCTGAACGCCGATTAACCTGTGGCCGAATAGTCTTTGCCGGTGACGCCGCCGGCTTGACACACCCCATCACCGGGGCCGGTATTCACCAGGCGGTATTTTCCGGCCGAAAAGCCGGGGAAGCCGCCGCCGACTTTGTCCTGACCGGAAAGACTTCGGCCTGGATCGAATATGAAAAAGAGGTGCTGGGGCGATATGGCCGAACCCTCGCCTGGGCTTTAAAAAAACGAAAACTGCAGGAAGAAGCTTGGGATACCGATGACTTCCCGAACTTGATCCGAAAAACTTGGATGGCTTATCATGAATATCGACATTGATTCCGTCCTGATCTCGGCTTTGGAAAAAGCCAGGTTGACGGCTTGGAAACATTTCGGGCGGAGTCTCGAATTTTATTTGCCAGGGATGTTTGTTTTAGACGGTCAGACCGGATTGTATCCGGCGGTCAGCCTTACCGGGAAACGGTGCCAACTGGGTTGTGATCATTGCCAGGGACAGCTTCTGACCACAATGATTCCAGCCGTGGGTCCGGAAACTTTGAGATCGGTGGCTAAAGACCTCAAAGCCAGAGGGCGTCTGGGAATGCTCATCAGCGGCGGGAGCAATATTTTTGGACGATTGCCCTGGGAAAGCTATTGGGACGCCATCGAGACCATCATCGATCAAATCGGTTTGACCGTCACCGTTCATGCCGGATACCTGGACATATTCACAGCCAAGCGCTTAAGAAGCGCCGGAGTCAGGCAAGCCCTGGTGGACATTATCGGTGATGACCAGACGGCTCGCGAGGTTTATCATTTATCCGCGGGAACAAAACCTATCTGGGAGACCATGGAAGCCTTGACCGCGGCCGGATTGGAAGCTGTCCCTCACATCGTCGTCGGACTGGCCTATGGTCAAATACGGGGTGAAAATCAAGCGCTGGAAGGCTTGATCCCATATAACCCCAAGCGGCTGGTGACGGTTGTTTTCAGGCCGCTATCCGGGACACCCATGGCTGATTTTAAGCCGCCTCAAGTATCTGATGTGGCCTGGTTTTTGGTCAAAGCCCGGGAAATGCTGCCGGAGACCAGGCACCATTTGGGTTGTGCGCGCCCCCGAGGTGTTTATGGGCGACAATTGGAGGCTTTGGCCATCCAGGCCGGAATAAACGCCTTGGCCTTGCCTTCGGAGGATGCCTGGGCCGCGGCTAGGAATTTGGGGCTGGAACCGGCGCTGATCCCGACTTGTTGCTCCCTGGCCGGTGTGGAAACGAATGGCGGTAAAGAGCCGGCTGTAGCCGGCGAGCAATAGGCTAGGCCTGACTTTATGGATAAAACAGCTACGCGGGACTTTACCGCCGATCCGGCGGCTGAAAAGATTCCGTCAAAGTTTGCCTTCGACCAGATTCCGGCTTTAGTACCTGCCAGAGGTTTAAGCCGGACAAGACCTGGCGGAATAGTAAAACCTGGTATACTTAACGATTAAAGGAGTAGTTCTGACTTATGGAAAGCCCAGAGTATATTCGTTTATCCTTGGCCGCGGCCATGACCTTAGGGCTGACTCCCGGCCTATTTTTCCGTAACGCTCAATTACGATGCATCAATCTCCTTTTGACTTATGATTCCGGATGTCGGGCTAACTGTGCCTTTTGCGGTTTGTCCCGGTCCACCAAGGAAAACGTGGGAGATAAAACCTTCATCCGCGTGGCCTGGAAATGCCGGCCGGTGGCCGAAATCATTGAGAGGCTGCAGGACCCTCCGGCTCATGTGGAACGGTTGTGTATTTCCATGATCACCCATCCCAGAGCCAAGAAAGATGTGCTGGAGTTGACCGGTTTGGTTAGGGGTAAGACAGGTCTGCCGGTGTCTCAACTGATTACCCCCACCCTTTTGGACCGCGCCGACCTGGTCGCCATGAAGGACGCCGGCGCCGACCGGATTGGAGTGGCCGTCGACGCGGCCACTCCGGAAATATTCGATCGACTCAGAGGCCGAGGAGTGAATGGGCCTCACAAATGGGACCACTATTGGAATATTTATGAGGCAGCCCTTGAGATTTTCGGGATGGGAATGGCCGGAGTTCATCTGATTGTCGGCTTGGGTGAAACAGAACTGGAGATGGTCAGGACCATGAACCGGGCTCGAGTCATGGGGGGGACTACGCATCTTTTTTCCTTCTTCCCGGAAGCCGGATCGGCCATGGCGGAAAATAAACCACCGGAGGTGGGACACTATCGCCGTATCCAGGCGGCTCGCTACCTTATTGATCACGATTTGACGCGACTGGAGCAAATAACTTTCAACGACCAGGGGCGGATACTGGATTTCGGTGTCGACCAAACCTGTCTGGAACAATTGTTAAAGGACGGAGAGGCTTTTGAAACTTCCGGCTGCCCCGGAGCGTCCGGTCGAACCGCCTGTAATCGACCTTTCGGCAACGAACGTCCCGGACCAGACCTTCGTAACTTTCCATTTCGTCTGGAACCGGATGATCTGGCCAAAGTCAGACGGCAACTGGGAGAATAAGGAGGTTAAGGGAAAGCGGACATGTTGGCTGATCAAAAGGAATCGATACATATCGACAGGAATTTGCTAATGTAACTCAAGCAAAAAAGTAAGAGGTTAGCCGTTATGGAATGGTTAAAAAGACTATTCGGTCGAAAAGATGGCCATGAGGCGACTGTCAGCGGTAACAGCCCCACGAAAAAACATTATGGTAAGCTCATAGCCATGATCCTGGCGGCGGTGATCCTCTTCAGTCTGGTAGTCATGATCATGAATTACCGGTTTCCGCAATTCTTCGATCTCGAAGATGGGAATCTTAAACCGGGTATGGCTTT
>JADFXS010000088.1:3241-3699 GCA_015233515.1 Deltaproteobacteria bacterium
TCCGATGAGATGGCCAATAACTGGCTGCCCAACAATAAGCTGTGGCCGACGGTATTTCTGGATAACCCTCAAAATTTTCAATTGGGCGAGCTGGAAGCCGTGCGGTACTCGGTTCGGGTCATGCGGGACCGCTTGACTCGAACGCGCACCACGGACAAAATCGATCAAGATTGTGAAGCGGCTTTTGTGTATTTTTCCAACGATCCCTTCAAATGGATTTTGCCATCGGCGGAGAGCAAGTTCAAGGCCGGCGTGAAAAGTTTACGGGCTTATGAGGAGCGGCTGGCCAACGGTCAAGCGGAATTTTACCCTCGATCCGACAGTTTGAACGATCTGTTGGACCAATACACTTCTCTGCTTGGCGGCGTAAACACCCGCCTGGCTAATGCCCCACGGCGCTCACATAAGGTATTGAGCGAAGAAACCTCGGGAGATTCTTATACACAAGGTGAGAAGTT
>JADFXS010000088.1:3752-8363 GCA_015233515.1 Deltaproteobacteria bacterium
ATTTTTATTTTGCTCAAGGTGTCGCTTATGTTTTGCGGCAGTTGGTCCTGGCGATTAAATATGATTTCAAGGACATTTTGCGAGTGAAAAAAGCCGATGAACTCTTGGAGCGAATTATTCAGGTGCTGAACGAATCCCAGTTCGAGCCCCTTATCGTCCTGAACGGTGATCGTGGCAGCATCCTGGCCAATCATTCCTTGCAATTGCAGTCAGTCCTTGAGGATACCCGGCAGAAGCTCAGCAGCCTGCAAAGCATGATCAATAATTAAGTCGCCATCGTTCCTGCCAGGTCTATAAGGGCCAAGCCGCGTTGCCGGTTCTGTTCCGCTAACGACGAGTAACGGGCTTGGTCCCAGGTAAAATAAGCTTCCAAAAAATAGTCTTCCAAATAGCGCCGCGCCAAGTTCAAGGTTATCGCCCGGACGAACCAGGGCAGGGCGTTCAGTTCTTCCAAGGTTAAACCAGGGCCATGGCGACGGTACGAATCAACCGCTGCTTGGTAAATATCCTTGTTCCAGATTATCCGGCCATTATCCCCGTGTTCCGCGGCCCAGGACCTTAGTCCGTCGGCCAAGTCCCAAACCAGATGACCTTCTCGAACGGTGTCCAGGTCAATCAGGCCGACCGCCTGATCGGCTTCGGAGAAGATTATATTTTCCAGTTTGGGGTCGCCATGAACAACGGCCCGGGTGGAGGCGCGGCAACTGAGTGATTGGTCGGCTAAGGTCTGCCCTAGATTCAAAGCGTCTATGACTTGTGGCATTTTGGGATCGGCCTCAAAGCGATCGATTATATCTTCCCAATCCAGGGCGGAAGAGCGGACGACTCGATTATACCCCGCGGGCGGCAACACATGCAGATCCGGTGGATACCGAACCAAGGCCTGGTGAAACAAGGCCAGGGTTTGGGCCGCCTCCATGCCAATGGTCATGCCTCTTTCAGTAATCGTCCGACCGGGTAGCCAAGTCATTAATCGCCAGATGCCTTCGGCTTCCACCCACGGTTGCCCGGACATGGCTGGAACAACTTGACTGGAAGTATAACCGGCCTTGGCCAATGATTTGGCTACCGAATCCACGTTTTGAACAACGGCTGGACCGGGTCCGAAAACCGGGTGCAAACGCTGCAAGACGAAATCACCCGTACCGGCGGTGACCTTGAAGGTCTGGTTGACTCGGCCTAGGGGAAGGTGCTCCAGACGGAACCACGCGCCTAGATCATAATTATTTTTACAGATTTTGTCGGCGATTTCCAACAAACGCATCAAGCCGCCGTCCTGATGTCAATTATGCGGGTAATTTTGTCACCGGCGGACAAGCCCGACAAAGAGTTGGGGCCAAAGGACAGTTCCGCAATTACCTCAGTCGACAATTTTTTCGGCATCTAAAACCAGAACTACCCGGCCGTCTCCCAGGAGGGTCAAGCCCTGGTAATACGGCAGGCGGCGAAAGGCTTCGATGTCAAAGTTTTTTATAACGATTTTTTGTTGCCCGATGATTTCATCGGCGGCGATCGCTTTGCGGGTATTGGTTTTGCCGCGCAGGATGATGATAGTGGTGGACGCGGCTTGATCGGTGGCGTTTTTTTCCATGTTGAGAAGGTCCTTGATATCCACCACGGTAATAACCTGCTGACGATGCTGGAACAAGCTTTGGCTCTTGTGTTGATGTATCTGATTTTTAGAAACTGTAACAATTTCCACTATGTATTCCAATGGTAGGCAAAACATGCATTGGCTGAGCTTGAGCAGGATGGCTTCCTTGGTCAGCAAGGTATTGGTTATCGGGATACGCAAACGGATGTTGGTGCCTTGGCCAAGGACGGATTCGACAGTGACGTCTCCGTTCCATTTTTTCATGTTGGACAAGACCACGTCCATGCCCACACCACGACCGGAAATATCCGTGGCTTCATCTTTAGTGGTGATTCCGGACCTAAACAGCAGCATTTCCGATTCGACATCGGTCAAGTTATCGTATTCTTCCTGGTCAATGATACCACGCTCCAAGGCTTTGCGGCGGATGGTGGAGAAATCGACTCCTTGACCGTCATCCTTTACTTCCACGGCGATGGAAGCTTCTTCTTGCACGACACTGATCAAAATCCGGCCTCTTCGATTTTTACCCGCCGAAACCCTTGCTTCCGGCATTTCCAGGCCATGATCGATGGCATTTCGAATAATATGGATCATCGCCTGCTCGACATCATCCAGCAGGCTCTTGTCTATGGGGACCCGTTCTCCGGTAATGATGAGTTCCACATCCTTGCCCATCTTATGGGACACATCGCGGACCAGACGCGGAAATTTTTTCAGGATGTTATTCATTTCCACCTGTCGGACTTCCATGATCGATCTCTGCAGATTTACGATGTCGGCGGAAATGGTGCGATTGACCGCGGCGAAATCTCGGACTAAAGCCGGATTTACAGCGGCTTCGCGGAAAGAAAACTGCAAATGATTGAGAATTTCCGACTGGGTTATCAATTTTCCCACGGAATCGAGGAATAGGTCTATCTTTTTTTCGTCTACCCTGATGGTCTTAGCCTGTTGTTGTGGTTGACCGCGTGATTCCGGCGGCGCAACCGACTCAGCGGTGGTAGCGGATTGGGATTTCGATGGGGTTGGGGTGTCCATGGTCTTGGGTTCAGCCGCGGTCTTGGCGGCTTCAGTATGCAATTTCTCTTTCAAATCCGATAAGACCGTGGAAAAAAATTCAACGATCATCGGGTCGATTTCCAGGTTTTTTTCCTTGAACATGGTCACGCCGTCATTCAACTCGGCCAAGGGTCCCATGATGCCTTCCTCGGCGATATCGAACAGGACGCCGATCAGGCCCTCAACATTTTGCATCAGCGCAGTCACATCATCAGCGGAATAGGCGTCAGTGGCAAGTTTACCTAACAGCCCATCCAGCGAATTGATGTATTCTGTTAAATCTAAATTATTATATGAGTATTTTATTCCTTGATTGCTAGTGTCCGTGATCAAGAAATTGAGCTGGGTACTGAAAGCGGCCACAGCCCGTTGCAGGCTTTCGGTATCAATTTCTTCAAGGGCCGGAAGCAGGGATTGAAATTCATCCAACAATATTTTAGCCGCATCGACTAAAGCGCTGTCCTTCCGGCTGATCATATCCAACTGGTGATTGACGGCCTCAATAAACTGAGCATGATCCGGCGTTAGATGTGTAAAGCTGATATCGTCTTCCAGCCGGGAGATAATATCACGAAAGATATCATTGCCTCGAAAAAGCATCTCCACGATTTTAGGGTTACGAGCCAGAATCGAGTTGTCTTTATCGATAATCTGCATCAAATCTTCCAACTTATGGGCGAGATGGCCGATATTGTCCACATTGAACATTTTGGAAGACCCTTTTAAGGAATGCAGATGGCGGAAAATAGAGAAAATTATTTCACTATTCGACTGGTCTTGTTCGATGGCCACCAGCTCTGAATCCAGCGTGCCGATAGTCTCGCGGACCTCGTCTTTATACTGTTCGAAAAGTTCTGCTAAGCTTGCGTCGAAAACATCCATGAACGCCCCCGGGCGCCGCCGCGGCGCCTTAGACAATTTAAAAAGATTACATATTCAAGGCTTTACGTATGGCAGCCATGACTTTGTCTTGATCGTAAGGTTTTAAAATGTACTGTTTGGCCCCGATCTTTAAGCATTTCATGACGGTCCGGGCGTCGGACACCGACGAGGCCATGACAATTTTGGCATCCGGATATTTTTTTAATATAGTCTCCAGGACTTCGGTGCCTCGCATCTTAGGCATGATGATGTCCAAAGTCATCAAGTCAGGATTAAGTTTTTCGAAAAGCTCAATAGCTTCAACCCCATCGGCCGCTTGCCCCACCACATTGAAACCGTTATCGGTGAAGAATTTGCCCAGCATATTGCGCATGACCGGTGAATCATCAACGATCAGGACACTGGTGACACCTTTTTCCGGCAAAGCCGTGCTATATGGCTGATTCTTTTCTTCAACCATTTCGTCTCCTTCTGCAGTATTCCTTTTTCTGATCATAATACAGAGAGTATAGAGGATAAAAGCCCTAACGAGCAATGGTAATTCACGACCTTTGAGCAACAAGGCACATAAAATCCGGACTAAAGGCGGTAAATTGCGGCCGGCGGCAGGCTTGACAGAACCGACCCCTTAGGGTAATGTTAACTTAATAGAAGGGGAGTAGCTGCCCGGATAAAGTCAACATACCCGGCAATATAGCCTGGCTTTATCGTTTATTAAAAGTAAATCAGCAAGACCTTCGGCATGAATCATGCCGGGGGTTTTTTTTCCTCCGGTGGATAAACAAAGGTTAAAGCCTTTAAAAAGAGAACATCGGAGGAACATGAAATCATTCAAGTACCTGTGGCCCATCCTGTTGGCGATTCTTGGAGGCCTGCCCGGCCTCGGCCTGCGTCTCTTCAACCTGCATCTCAACCCGCCTGAAACCACAATAATTGTAGGTTTAGCCATCCTGGCGGCTTCATTTATCCTTATGTGGGCCTGTGATGCGGCTCAATCCGACATTCCCCAGACCCTGGCCTTGGCTATAGTGGCGTTGGTAGCCATTTTGCCGGAATACGCCGTGGATATGTAT
>JADFXS010000088.1:8467-9758 GCA_015233515.1 Deltaproteobacteria bacterium
TGGGCTTTGATCGCCGGGCTGACTTGGTTCAAATCCCGAAAAGCTATCATGTTGGAGGAAGACCGGCGGACCGAGATATTATTTTTAGGCTTGGCCACGCTTTATGCTTTCATCATCCCTCTCAAGGGGAGTCTGGCCTGGTATGATGGTCTAGTCCTGGTTTCGCTTTATGTTTGGTACATCAATTTGGTCAGGAAACGCCCGGTGCAAGAAGTCGAACTGGATGGACCGGCTCAGTATTTGATCCGCCTGGCACCCTTGAAAAGACGCTTGGCCACCGCGAGCATGTTTCTGTTCTCGGCCGGAGTCATCCTGGCTGATGCCGAATTGTTCAGCGAAGGTCTGATCGGAACCGGCAAGGCCTTGGGAATCAATGAATTCCTGCTGGTGCAGTGGTTGGCGCCCATAGCGTCCGAAGCTCCGGAATTCACCGTGGCCATCATGCTCACCCTGCGAGGTCAAGCCGGAGCGGCCCTCGGGAGTTTGCTATCGGCCAAGCTCAACCAGTGGACTCTTTTGGTGAGTATGATTCCTATGGTTTTCGGAATTTCAGCCGGGACTTTTTCCCAGCCTCTCCCCATGAACGCTTTTCAGATGAACGAAATCCTTCTCACGGCGGCTCAATCTCTTCTGGCGGTCGGATTTTTGGCAAGCATGAGATTGACTCCGTTGGCCGGCTTCGTACTTTTTATTCTCTTTACCGGACAACTGGCGGAGCCGGCTTTTTGTGACTTTTTTCAGGCATTGTTTCCGGGACTATGCGGCAGCACCAAGATTCATTTAGCTTTTTCGATCACCTACCTCGTGTTGGCGTTAGGGACCATCGCCGTTCAACCCAAGAAAGTGGTCGAGTTATGGGCTGGAGCTAAACCCAAATTTTTGGTGGGTCCGAAAACCCAATCCGCAAATTAAGGATGATAGAGCTCCATTACCTTCCCAGTCTGCTCGAGAATCGGATCAGAGCCGCCGTTTGTTTTTCCATACAAAAAACCCCAAGCTTAGGGCTTGGGGTTTTGCTGATTAATCTGATCGCCGGTGATCGGCTATCTTGTCAATACTTAGGTTACAGTTCCAACCAGGAGTCGCTATACAGGGAGTGTCCCAGAAGAACCTTGGCTGTTTTGACATAGTCCACGGCTTCTTTGTCCATGGTGGAATAGTCAAATTCCTGGCCATCCATGACACCGTGAACCAAGCTGACGATGTCCATCCGCTCGCCGCGGCAGATGGACATGATCCTGTCGTCGAAGCCGTCAACGATGCAGGAATACATGCCATTACGTTGAAGCAT
>JADFXS010000089.1:0-5874 GCA_015233515.1 Deltaproteobacteria bacterium
TTGACCGCATCATTTCGAAAAACTTTCGAGCATCGCTATAACTTCATAAACCGTGATCTGCATTGATCGTCCCGGATCAATCAGGAATCGACATTATCAAACTCGGAGAGTCCGCCGGCCTGGCCGGAAAAATGATGTCATAAAAAAGCCCAGAGACTTAAGGAATTGAGTATATGGAACATTTTGTCGCCAGACAGCCCATATTCAATCGATCGAAAAAAGTAATTGCGTATGAATTATTGTTTCGATCGAGTGTGGCTAATTTCTTTGACCATGCCGATGGCGACCAGGCTTCGTCCCGGGTAATCACCGACAGCTTTTTGCTTTTTGGAATAGAAGAGATGACTTGCGGGACTAAAGCTTTCATTAATTTCACGCGGAATCTGATCGTGGATGGATATGTTCTGGCTTTGCCACCTCAATACACCGTAGTGGAAATTCTCGAAACCGTGGAGCCGGATGATGCCGTGGTCAACGCGGTATCCAAGCTGAAAAAAGCCGGTTTTAAGCTGGCCTTGGATGATTTTATTTATGATGCCAGGTTCGAGCCGCTATTAAAACTGGCCGATATTGTCAAGATCGACTTTCTGCTGACCGACAGGAATGAACGGCGGAGTCTGGCCAAGAACTTCCTGCCTCGCGGCCTCAAGCTTCTGGCCGAGAAAGTGGAAACCAATGAAGACTTTAAACACGCCATGGAGGCTGGTTACTCATATTTCCAAGGCTACTTTTTCAGCCGTCCGGTCGTAATCTCCCGCAAAGACGTCCCGGCCTTCAAACTTCACTATATGAAAATATTGAAGGAAATAAATAGAGAGGAGATTGATTTCCGCAAGTTGACCCCCCTGATCGAAGGGGAAGTCTCCATGTCCTATAAGTTACTTAAATATATAAATTCCGCGGCGTTCGGTCTGCCGCAGAAGGTCAAATCCATCCAACAGGCTTTGACTTTTATCGGCGAAAGAGAAGTCAAGAAATGGGCGACCATTCTAATGCTTTCCGGGATGGCCGATGATAAACCGGCGGAACTGGTGGTCACTTCCTATGTCCGAGCCCGTTTCTGTCAACTGATCGCCAAACAGGTGGGTCTGGCCGACCGGGCCGGCGACTTGTTTTTGATGGGGCTTTTTTCAACCCTGGACGCGATAATGGACCGGCCGTTGGAGGAAGTCCTGGCCGATATGCCGATCAGCGACGATATAAATGGCGCCTTGTTGGAGCAAAAAGGTCGATTAGGCGCGGTCCTAAAGATGATTTTAGCGTTTGAAAGAGGCGATTGGACAGCTTTATCCCAAGTTACCAGCGGCCTTAAACTCCTGGAATCGAATCTGCCTGAAGCCTACCTGAAAGCCATTCAGGAGTCACGGCAGGTTTTCTATCAGGAATAATTCCCTGCCCGCCTCCCGGCGGAAAACCAAACCTTGTAAAGAGCCGACCCCACGGGACTCAGGGTTATAGTGCCAAGAAACGCCCGTTTACTGTCATTTCGACCGTAGGGAGAAATCTCCGTTATTTTCGAGGAGAATCCTTTGGCGTCAGAGATTTCTCTTCGCGGCTTGCGCCGCTCATCGAAATGACACCATACGCTCCATTGGGAGACAAGTTAAAGCAATTTAAAACGGCTCCGAAGTATTGTTTCTTAGGAGCGCCCAACCCTAAGGGACGCGGGGTTATGGCGCCAAGAAACGCCCGTTTACTGTCATTTCGACCGTAGGGAGAAATCTCCGTTGTTTTCGAGGAGAATCTTTTGCGTCAGAGATTTCTCTTCGCGGCTTGCGCCGCTCATCGAAATGACACCATACGCTCCATTGGGAGACAAGTTAAAGCAATTTAAAACGGCTCCGTAGTACTGTTTCTTGGGAATGCCCGACCCGCCGAGGCGCGGCGAGTCGGATCCCTCTGAAATCATACTCAATATATCCAGAAAAATCCTAATGCGACCAGTATCACGCTTATAACCCTGACGACTTGAGTCAGAATCATGATTTGAAGTCCCATTCCGGGAGTGTAAATCCCCATGTATTGCGGCAGTTGATGCCGCAGAGCTCGCACCGGAGTAGCCACGACGTTGCCGATGAGCAGAGCGAAAACCGTTTGTTTAATGGTCATGGCCCCAGCCTGAAGCAGCGCGCCGGCCGCGGCAAAACCAGTGGTAAATTCGGCCATAACCGCGAAGATCACCAGTCCCATGCTCTCTACAGGCAGAAATGATCCGCTGATCCATTTCGTGGAAGCGTCTCGCATCCAGGTGAAGACCCCGGCCTCGGCCATGAGGGACACCGCCAGGTAGACCGGGACGATGATGACGGTCAGGCGCCACAATCTTTGCCGGAACTTGGGCCAGGTTTCCATCCAGATTTCTTTCCACGGTCGTTTTTCCGGCGGCTGGTCCAGTTCACAGGTCGGACATTCCGGCATGAACAAACGGCTGACCAGGGTCGTTCCCACCAGGCGCAAAACCGCGGCCATGAACATCAGCAGCATGTAAAGCATCCCGGCTTGACCGGTCAGAGACAGCGTAATGAAAAGCGTGGTCGGCAGATGCAAAAAGTAAATGGGGAGAGAATTACACAACAGGTTGCCCAGGATTAACCCTCGCCGATTCAAGCGACCTTCCTGCCAACTGGTATAAAGCAAGGTATTGGCCAGGACCCCGGAGACAAAGGCGGCGATAAAGGCGGTTCCGGCCGGCCCGGGCAACCTGGCCCACTTGATTAAAGGCCAAACCAGACGTCCGAGACGGTTGGTCCAACCCAGGCTCTCGATAACCTGTCCGGCCAAAAGCCCCAGAGCAATATAAGTCATACTGCGCAGCAGTGGATCAACCAACCGCGACCACAAATGATGCGGCCGAAAAAACTTGATCAGGCCGGCTTCCGGTCCTGCCCAGAATACGCCCGCGATCACTACGGCCAAAATAACCCAAGCCCAAAGACTGGAAGAACCACGATGTTGTTTGGTCGACCTTCTCACCAGAGGAGGTTGTTTAGCAAGGCCGACCGATATGGTCTGTTCCGACGATACCGTCAGAATTATCAACTCTTTCTTTTCCGAATATTACAAGGTTTATGGTCATTGATTTTCAGGATATAAAAATTTCGATAAAATTTCGATCCCCTCCCCTAACCTGAGCGTCGGTCGGGAGACTATTTTTTCATCGACCAAGTAGATGCGACCATCCCGGACGGCTTTTATGGCGGTAAAGCCGCTTTCATCCTTGATGGTCTGCACTTGAACCGTGTTCATGGGACCGGTCTGCGCCAAATAAACATCAATTTCACCGGCTCGGGAAAGTAGGTGTTCGTGGCCGTAAGCGGCAATGTTCGTGCCGCGAACCGGGACCGCATCCCCGGCCACATTCCTCCCTCCGGCGGCTTCCAGAGCGAAAATAGGCATGGACCCGGGAGCAAACGTCTTGATTTTTCCATGAATGGCTTCAAAAAAAACCCGCGGCCGGGCGCTGGCAGGCTTGGCGGCCAGCCGTTGATTTATATCGGTCAGCTTATTTTTAAAAGCCGAAACTAAACCCCGCGCCTGTTCCTCCCGATCGGTGAGGCGACCTAATATCAGCCAATAGTTATACATTTCCTCGATATTGTTAGGCTGCAAACTGACGACCGTCAGCCCGGCGTCTTGAAGCCTGGTCACCAAACGCTGATACCCGTTGAAAATCATGGGCCGGATTAAAACCAAGTCGGCCTTGGCCGCGATGAATTTTTCGGGATCGTCCCGGTGACTGAACCGTGGCTTGGTCAGGACCGCATTAGGGTAATCATCAGTATCCGCGACGCCTATAATCTCGGTGTCCAGGCCCAAGGCAAACAAATTTTCCGTATGAGCTCCATATAACGAGATGATCCTGGTAAAGGAGCGGTCGATGGTTATGTTCCGACCGGAGTCGTCGGTGAAGGTGAATTGACCGGCCCAGGATGAGGTGGAAAAGACTAAAAGCAGCAGGGCCATTAGAGGCGTTATTCTTTTCAAGTAATTTTCAAACATATTATTATCCTAAGTTTCTAAGTGGTCATCCTCGACTTCGGTCGGGCCGACGATATCCCTTGGACTAAAAAACAACCGGAAATCAGTATTTAAACGATACGGCCAGCCTTTCCGAATAATGGTTCATCTCTACCGCGGCTTCCACGCGAAAGGCGGTCCGGATATGTTCGGAAGTCAGAACCAGGCCTGTGGGGCCGGCGGCTTGGAGATGACCGCCTTTCAGCAGCACCAGTTCCTGACAGAACGCGGCGGCTAAGTTCAGGTCGTGGAGGACCGCCACAATGGTCCGGCCTTTGGTTGCCAAATCGGCCGCGACTTGGAGAACCCGGTGGGCATGACTGACGTCCAGATTGGAAGTCGGTTCGTCCAAAAGCAGTGCGGAAGTATCCTGAGCCAGCGCTCGGGCTATGGCCACTCGTTGCTTTTCCCCGCTGGAGAGTTCGGTGACTATTTGATTCGCCATATCGGTAATGTCCATAAGCTCTAATGCCCGGTCGACCATCCTCAGATCGGCCGCGGTTGGCCCGGCCAGGCGACGTTGATATGGGTAGCGACCCATCAAAACCACTTCCCGGACAGTGAAGGCGAAATTTATGGCAAATTCCTGGGGCACCAAGGCTAGCCGGCAAGCCAATTCCCGGCGGGGCAAGTCGAAAACCGATCGGCCGTTAATCAGAACCTGGCCCTGTCCCGGCTTTTTCAGGCCCAAGAGCGTGTCTAAAAGGGTTGTTTTGCCGGAACCGTTCGGTCCCACCAACCCGTGGAAGCATCCTGCCCTTAAACTTACGGTGACATCGGACAGGGCTCGATGTTGTCCGTAGGCAAAGGACAGATTGCGAATATCAAAAAATCCTTGGTCAGGCATACCAGGTCCGAAGTTGTTTGCGACGGTACACATAGCAAAAGACCGGACCGCCGATAAGAGCGGTCAAGACTCCAACTGGAACTTCACCGGGCAATACGGCCCGCGCGGTGGTGTCCGCGGCTAACAGCAGGATGGCGCCGGTCAGCGCCGAGGCTGGCAGAAGGCGGCGGTTATCCGGTCCGGTGAAGTGGCGCATCAAATGGGGGACAATCAAACCGACAAAGCCGATAATCCCGGAAACAGACACACAAGCCGCGGTGGCCAATGAGGCGGTGGCCAAAAGGATCAAGCGGACTCTGGTGGTCTCCACCCCTAACGCGGCGGCGGAACGTTGCCCCAGGCTGATGATGTTCAAGTCGCTAGCCCAAAAAAGGCCGCATATCAGGCTGATCGCCACCAAAGGCGCGGTCAGGCCCAGGTCCACCCACGTCCGGGCCACGAAACTGCCTAAAAGCCAAAAAATTATGATCGAAACCTGTTCGTCGGCTAAATATTTAATAAAGCTGATACCGGCGGATAGGATCGCGGCCACGATCACTCCGGACAGGATCAAACTATGGAGTTGGATTTGCCCATCCACGACAGCCAGGGCAATGACCACGGCCAACGTGGCGGCGGCGCAAATAAAGGCCATGGTGGTCACGGCGTACGGTCCCCAGGCCCCCAGTCCCAAAAGCAGAGCCAAGGCCGCGCCAAAAGCCGCGCCGGCGGAAACGCCCAGGGTATATGGGTCCGCCAGAGGGTTCAAAAGCAGACCTTGAAAAATGGTTCCAGCGGTGGCCAAACCAGCGCCCACGGCGGCGGATGTCAAAATACGCGGCAAACGAACCTGTAGAACCACGTAAGGCCAAGCCGGATCGATACCAGTCAACCATTCCTTTTGGTTGAAAAGACGTCCCAAAATAATTCGGGCCACTTCACCGGGCGACATTTTGATGTAACCCAGGCCGGTGACCAGAAGGATCATCACCAGCAGGATCACGGTCAGTAATACCAACTGGACGGCATAG
>JADFXS010000089.1:5890-9694 GCA_015233515.1 Deltaproteobacteria bacterium
CCCTCACGGGCCAGGATCAGACCATTTTCGATCATGGCTTCCTTGAGGTGCCGGACATAAATCTCGGCCCAGGCGGTCACCTCCCCCAAACCGCGAAACACGGCGGCGACTTGGATTCCGGCTTTTGACAGGAACGACCGCCAGGAGTCGTCATGGTCGCCAAAAAGGTCATCAACCACATGATCCCCGGCCGTCAGCATGAGGGGAACTAAAACCACCTTTTCCGCTCCGGATTGTTTCAAGCCGGAAAGGACCGATTCGCGAGAGGGAAAACCTTCGATCACGCCAATGAAAATGGGTCTATCCGGATGCTTCCGCTGGAGAATGGATGCCAATTCCGCATAAACTCCGGTGGAAAACGAGGGATTGCCGTGGCCGACATATACCAGGGCCGCGTCGTTTTGACGAGCCATGCCCACATCACCGGTCAAGGCTTCGGCCGCCGCCGCGAGGTCTTCCCGGTAATCGTGGATTTCGCTTGGTTCACCCAGGGCCGGTCGTCCCAAGGCTAAAACCTTAAAGGGCTTATATTTGGCCTTGAGAGTCCGTATGGCTTTCAAAGCTTCGCTGACGGATTTGAGGTCCGTATATTCTTCTCCGGCAAAAATGTGTAAAGATTGGACAGCCATGGCTTGAAAACCTAAATCGTTAAAATCGCACATGGTCGCCAATGGCCCTTTGATCTCGTATAAATCCGCCGGCAGTTCCGGATATTTTTTCCGATAGTTATCATCAGCCGCCCGCCGATGCCAGATACCGCGGATCGCTCTGGAAGTAAAGGCCAGCCTGACCGGAATTCCCGGGAAGGTCTGCTCGACCTTGGTCTTGACGTTTAGAATAGATTCAACGGCTTTCGGGTGCGAAGTCCCGAAAGCCGCCATGATAATGGCTTTTTGGCTTAAATCGGTTTTGACCGCCATAATCGGCCCGGCTCCTGGGGAAAAAAAAATCCCTAAGTCATTTACTGACTTAGGGATGCACCCATCTTCTTGGCCCTAAGCTACTCGTCCAGTCCTGGCAAACTTATGCCCCCGTCTTTCGCGGGTTGTAGACTAGACTACGGCGGGTAGGTCTTCTGGCTTCCGGATCATCCTAATCGGCGCGCCTTCCCACTCGAATTATATCAATGGTCGGTGTTCCCACAGTCGTCAAAGCGTGTCTGGCTTTCTCAGACCGGTAAACTCGAACACCGAGTGACTTCGAGCAGTGGCTTCACAGCGCCTTTCGTCCCCGGCTACAGCGGCGGGACCGCGACGGCCTTTAACCGTCTTTCCTATTAAGCCGATGGCACCCGTCCAATCGCTTCTATAATATAACCTTTAACCTAAACAAGTCAATGGTTGTTGGTGGGCAAAACCGGCGGCGCTATTCACTCTGATCCGAAATATTTGCGGAAATAGCCACACTTGTCACAGCTATCCTCGCAGAATACTTTTTTGTGGCCTAGAAGTTCGCACATAATATGGCATCTCTGGGCTCGGCTTTTGTAAACCAGACAGTCCTCGCATTTGTGACGATGGCCTAAATTTACGAACCCTTTATGGTGATACTCCCAGCAGTAGACAAACCTTTTCTGGCGAGTCAGCTCATATTCACGTATAATTTCGGATTGATATCCGTTTTTATCCATGAAGAGCAGCAGTTCGCTCCTGCTGATTCGTCGGTGGCCTCCAGGAGTGGTCGTGGCTTCCAGGCGCCCTTTGATGATCCAGTTCCGCACTGTTACCCTGGTGACGTTCAGCATCAAGGCTATGTCATGTGTGGTAAAGTACCTTTTCATCCTCGCACCCAGCTTGATTGTTTTATATCCTAACATTTAGATTAATAGCATAATTACGCCACAAAAGTAACCATAATCACAAAGCAAATCAAAATTTTTAATTCTCGGAACGTAACTATTGACCGGGGAAAAGATAATATCGAATCACTTGAAATCTGGAAAACCACAGAGCCGCGAATCCTTAAAAAATCAAAACTCCACCGATGATGGGCGGAGCTTTATGTCGGAGGTTATTTGGTTGTGTTGAGAGTTATTTTTTATATCGGCTTATCAAGCGCCAACTATAGCTTTTTTATATGGGTAAAAAACAATAGGCCTATGCGGTTTTCAGACCATTCACTCTTTCCAACGGTCAGCGAGTCAACCTACCCGGCCAGATGGCATCTCGGTGATCCGGTTCCGGCGGCCAAAGACAACGTTTTATCTGGCGAACCCCTCTAACTAGGAGCAGCAGTCCGATAATTACCAGGAAAAGACCGACTATTAACGGCATCCCGGCGCCTTTTTCCTGCCGGTATGCCCAACCGATAAAACCGCTATGCAGCCCGACCCAAAGCATAACTACGGCCAGCAGGCCTTTGAACAGGCCGCAGGTCACGCCCCAAGGTCGATTTGGTTGAGGTATGGTTGGATCAAGATTCATGTTTACTCCCGTGTCAAAACGGATATTCTAGCCTGCCGGGCCGGCGTTGTCAAATTTTGTAAGGCTCCCGCAGCGATTCTCGGTCATTTGTTCTGCATGCTTCTTCTTAATGGAAATTGCCAAGCAATCCATACATAATGACGATCGGAAACAAATAACTCGACAAAAAGCAATCCAGGTGTTCAAAGAGCTAAAGTGTTACCGTCCTTGAATTCGCGCCTGGCGTTCAGGCTTGTTAGGCATAAATTATAAGCGTAAACGGGGCATATGAATTTTTCCAGCTAAATAAGATAGATAGCGGAAAGTTGAGTTTCGATGTCCATGAAGTTTGATGAATTTGGGTTGATAAATGGCCTTGATCAGGGTACATTTCCATAATGAATAGAAAATTTAAGAGCATCAACCAAGCCAAATAAGGATATACCTCGGTGGTGTATATTGAAAATCAATAAACTCTCTCTTTTCCTGGTCATCGCGTTAGCTTTTATCGCTGCTTTCTGGTTTTTCCCGGCCGGCACCAAAGCCGACCTTAAGCCTGGCGAAGACGACAAGGAATCGGCCTCTCCGGACTGGTTTCAAAAATACTGGAACATGCTGGAAAAGCAGGCTCCCTCGGCCAAGGATTCCACCAAGGGAATGCCGCCCAAAGTCAATCCGAAAGCCGGGACGACTTCAGGGGAGACGATTTCGAGTCAAGAAAAATTCCCCGGTTGGATAGTCAATGGCGAATGGGCGGAAAAACCGGACACCTTGTATTATGAATCCTGGCCCTACCGCAAAATCACCTACGAGATTTTTTACCCTACCAAACAGACACTTGGCCGCGCGGTTTACGGACTAGCCTTATTTACAAAAGATTTAGACCCATCCGTAACTTTGGAACGTTTTGAACAAGGGGCGGGAGGATTTCGCTATGCCGTGGTCCAGATTGTGTCCTGGGCTAATGCCGTCCTTGATAAACAACAGGCGATCCGCACCGCGGAAGAGCAGGCGTTAATGGACAAACTCATTCAAGATCACATCATTCTTAAAGTCAACGGTCGTTTTGTTTCCTTAGGCTTAGTCAAACACGTCCTGGGCGCAGCGCCCAAACAAAAACGTTCCTTAACCCTTAATTTGAATCACGAACGCACCCATGTTTTATGGGACGAAGAACCACAATTCAAAAACACGTGGGTAAAAAAATGGCAAACCCTGTCCGCCGGGGAGAAGGAGGCTGTTTACAGTAGCCTTAAAGGCTACAACACGGCCAATGAAATGGAAATCATCAACGAATGGGCCGTACGCCAGAATGAACAAGCACCGCCATGGCATAATAAAAAATAGGAAAGGGGGTGACCCACGGATCACCGCTTACTCGCCGACATAGTTTAAAGGCTCG
>JADFXS010000090.1 GCA_015233515.1 Deltaproteobacteria bacterium
ACCCATATCAACGTCGCCTGGCCGGGCCAACCGCGGCCGATCTGAGGATGGTCGATAAACCAGCCGATACGGAAAAGCAGGCCGTAGTCAAAGTCAAGGCCACGGTGCTTCTCAATCGTGACGGCAAGGACGAACAAGTGCTTCCGTCCCATGAATTCAAATCCGGAGATAAAGTTAAGATCGTTTATTCCACTAACATAGATTGCTATGTTTACTGGCTGTCCGAAGGCACTTCCGGTGATCACTACATGCTTTTCCCCAACGAAAAAGTCGGCATGGAAAACTGGGTCAAGAAAAACGAAGAAAGCATGATCCCGGTAAAGGGCAACTTCAAATTCGACGAGAAGAAGGGCACGGAAAAGATTCTCCTGGTCATGTCTCCGGAAAAAATCCCCGAACTGGATGAAGCCGCCAAGGTAGCGGCGGTCAAGGGCGGCACGGTTAAAAGTATTCAAGACCAGCAGGAGCAGAAACGCAAGTCTCGCGACTTGGTCTTTGAAGAAGAAGACAACAAAAGCTCCGGCGTGTCCACCCAATCTCAGGTCAGCAAGGATATCAAACAACCCTTTGTCGTGGCTTTTGAATTGAAGCACAATTAACCTGGTTTGGCTGAATGTGAAAGGCCTGGCGCATAAATCTGCGCGGACCTATTGAACTTTTGTCCCCGGATGCGAACCCCGTGGAAAAATCCCGGACTTGCTACCAATCTTAATGATAGCCCGGGCGGGTTAGGCGTCATCTTCCGCTCCGGATTAAAATTTGTGACAAACTGTCCGGTCGCCAGACCGGGCAGTATTAAATTTTTACTCCAAAATATTATAAAAAATTAAACCCCAAGGAGGCACAATGAAGAAATTCTATCGAAAAAATCGCAAATTACTGTTGGTTCTGTCTCTAATCCTCCTGGCTGCGGCCATTGTCTGGGCCGCCGCGGAATTATCCGGCCAAGCCAATTCCTTGGCTCAGGACGCCGGCAGTAACTCAGCCGGCATGGAAATGACGACCCTGAACACGGTCAAACCACCGGCTAAAACCAAGGATTCCCCCCAACCGCCGGCCTGTGATTGGGCCAAGGAACGACAAATTAAAGGCGCATTGGATAGAAACGATGCCTCCTACAAGCAGTTGACCACGAAGGCTAAAAGTGAAATGTCCGGAACCGGCAAGGTGTCGCCGGCCACCCAGTCGGCGCTTATGTCTTCAGCTCGGGAATTCAAAAGTTTGTGCGATCAGTATGCCACCATGTGGGATGCATGCAAATGCTACACTCGTGGTAAAACCGCTCGCGCCACCGGCAACTCCCGAATAAAAAGCGCGGAAGTCCTGGCCGCCGGTTTGGATCAAAACAAGATGAACCAAATGCAATCCGCTCAGACTGATATGAAAAACGCCCGTCGTGAATACGTCCAATCCGCGGTTGACGGCGGCGAAATCAGCGACGCGGACAAAGCCGATATCAAATCGAACGTCGTCCCGCAGATTCAGACCCTTTTGGGTCAGAGTGAATCCTTGGTTACCGGCGTAACGAGACTGTTAGGCGATATTCAAGGTGGAATCACCAGCGGCGTCAGTCAAGCGACTACCAGCGGCATCAGCAGCCTGACCGATATGGCCAAAAGCGCGACCACCGGCGGCGGAACAACCTCGGCCAGCGCCGCGGCCAGCTCCGCCAAGACCAAAGTGGCCGCCGCAAGCACGACCTCATTACTCCAACCGGTTCAGGCCTTGCTGTCCTTGGCCACCTCTCTGTTTGACGGAGTAAAATCGCTTTTCTCCGATGCCCAGTCACTGATCTCCGGCGGTGCAGCCGGTGCAGCGGCCGGATTAGTCACGGGTGACAAAAAGATGAGCCCCTGCTTTGTAGGAGCTTCCGAGGATTAAAACTTCAGCGCCAGGCCCGTGGGATGATTGTTCAGCCCGCGGGCCTTGGCCGGCCTAAAATATTAAAAATCCTCGCGGCAAACCGCGGGGAATGCGCTCGCCGGCATGTTTATTGACCGTTTCTCCCTTACGGCCGCCCGGACACATCGGACGGCCATTACCTCAATAACTCATAATGGTTCATCTCGTTATCAAAGGAGGACACCTGTGCGCTACTTAAAGGCCATCTTTGCTTCCCTGCTGGTATCGGTTCTGATCGTCGGTGTCGCGTTCAGTGAGTCAGTGGACGATTACCTTAATAAAGCCAACATGTTATTCAAAAACAAAGATTACGAAGGCACTATAACCGAATTACGCAAAGCTCTTGAAATTTTAAAAAAAGACAATCCGGCCGCGGCGCAGCAGGTGCAGATGAATATCGGCCTTAATTATGTCCGCCTGGAAAAATATCAGGAAGCCATTCAGGAACTGGAAGCGGCTTTAGCCCTCAATAAAAAACCGGACCCCAAAATTGATCTGAAACTAAACCAGATACTGGCCACCGCCCACTATAATCTGGGCCATTACGCCCTGCGGGCCGCCATTCTCGAAGGTTTATTCAAGAGAATCAAGGATATTGATGATGAAACCAAAGCCGACATGCTCGCGCAACTGGGCGATGCTTATCGGCGAAACGAAATCCACTCCAAAGCCATTCAATATTACGGTGAAGCCGCCAAGCTTTTCGAAAAATTGAAAAAACAAGACCGCCAAGCCCTGGTCCTCACCGCCATGGGCTTGTCCCAATCCAAGTTGGGAGACTTTCCCGGAGCGACCAAAAGCTTGAATATGGCACTGGAACTGGCCAAAAATCTGAACAACCCCCTGAACACCGCGGAAACTTACAGTAATTTAGGTATAGTTCAATGGGATCAAGGAGAATATGCCAAAGCCCTGGAGCTGGTAAATCTAGCCAAGGAAGTGGAATCCAAAGGCAATCTCAAACGCAACCTGGGCGCTGATTTCAACAACGAAGGTCTGATTTATAAAAGCGTCGGCCTGTATCCCAAGGCCATGGAAGCCATCAACCAAGCCATCAAGATCGCTCAGGAAATTAAAGATCGCCAATCCGAGGCCATTGCCCTGTCCAACCGGGCCTTGCTCTATCGGATCCTGGGAAAAAATGCCGATGCGCTCAAGGACTATCAAGCTGCTCTCAAAATTTATGACGACGTGAAGTTTTTGGAAGGGACCGCCAGTTGCCGGCTGGGTCTGGGCAAGCTATATGAAGTCCATGAGCACGACTTTACTAAAGCCAATGAGGCTTACCAAAAAGCCCTGGAAATGTATAAACAGCTGGGCAACCTGACGTACCAGGCGGAAACTCTCAATCAAATCGGCCGGGTCTTGAAAAAAAGCATTGATCCCAAACGCGCCAGCCGGGATTTGATCTTCGAAGAAGGTGAACCGAAACTTCTGGCCGTTAAACCGGAGGAAGCCGCGGAAAAATCCACGGCGGCGTACAAGGAAGCCCTGGAGCTAGCCAAAAAAGTCAACAAACGAGAAGCCATCTGGAGTGCGCAACAAGGCCTGGGCTATGCCTTGAAGTCTCAAGGCCAGGAAGAAGAAGCCTGTAAATATTATCAGGAGGCCGTGAATATGGTGGTCGGCATCCGAGGCGGCACCGATTCAGACCTTTTAGGTAACTACCTTAACGATAAGGAAGACCTGTTCACTGAAGCCATCGAACTGTGCCGGATTCTCTTCGAAAAAACCAAAAAACCCGAATACCAGCGTTTGATGATGCAATATGAAGAGATCTACAAAAACGAAGTCATGAAAACGGCCATGAACGGGGCCAAATTGGAATTCCAGGACAAAAACAAGGCCGGCATATTCGACCAGATACAGAAAACCCTGGCCGAAAAAGACAAACTGGATCAACTGTCCGCCAAACAACAAAACCTCCTGGCCAAGGCTCCGGCGTCGGAATCGGAAAAAATCGAACAATCCCAACTGAAAAAAGATGTGGAAACGGAAAATAAACAGGTAACGGTCAGAGCCAAAAAACTGGAAGGAACTCTTGAAGAACTCTTCAATAAATGGAAAAAACAGTATCCCAATGACGCCGGTCTGTTCGACAGTTCCGCCCGGGTGGACCTGACCTCCATCCAAAAAACCCTGAAAGACGATCAGGCTTTGATTCAATATTTCCCACTCAACGATAAATTGAGCATTCTTTGTGTGACCAAAACAGAAATCAAGGGCGCCGATGTCGCCATCGCCTATGAGGATTTGGCCAGCCTGATCCGGGACCAATTCACCTATGAGAATATTGAATTATACGGTCATGGCAAAACCAAATTGACTGAAGAACAGTCTTTTGAAAATTGCAACAAAGTTTTGAACAAGCTATATACCCTGCTCCTGGCCCCGGTGGAACGCGAAATCGCCGAAAAAAATAAATTGATTATTGTTCCCAGTAAATACATCGGCTATGTTCCTTTTTCCGCCCTGGTCACCAAATTTGACGGTAAAGAACCTCACTACCTGGTCCAAGACAAAACAGTAACCTACATCCGTTTGTCCTTCTTCGACCAAGTCTTTGCCAAACGTAAAAAAATAGACTTCGCCAAAAACAGATTGATGGCCGTGGGTAATCCGACTCACGCCTTTTTAAAGGCCGGTTTACCCGATCTACCCGGCGCGGAAAAGGAAATCCAAGGCGCCATGAACGCGGCTAAAAAAATGGATAGCGCCGAGGCCTTGTATCGGGAAGAAGCCACGGAAACGACTTGGCATCAACAACCTTATACAGTTTTTTATTTTGCCACTCATGGGGTGCCTTTCGCGGAGATCATGTATGACCGCAAGGCCACTATCGGCCCGGCCTTGGTCAAAATGAAAAAAAGGATGGAGGCCGAAACCGATCCGACCAAAAAGCAGCAGCTGGAAGCTAAAGTCAAAGGACTGGAAGAATTTGAAAAATTTTGCGATCAAACCTTCAAGTCCAAGTCGCCCATGAATGGTTTCCTATACCTTTCTTACAGCGGGAAGGAAGAAGATAACGGCGTCCTGACCCTCAAGAAAATCATGGAAATGCCGGAGTCTGTTTTCAAGGAAGCCAATTTGGCCATTCTGTCCGCCTGCAATACGGCCGTGACATATTCCCCAAAAGTAGATGATAAAATCCGCAAGGAAAGCGAATCATCGGAAATAGACCGGGAATTGGCCGCGGCCGGTTTTACGCCGGGCGTAGATCAGGTCTGCCTGTCCGATACATTCATGAAACGTAACTTTAATAGCGTCATGGGCACATTATGGTTCGCCGACGACCAGGCCACCGGGTTTATCATCGCCAAATTCTTCGAAGGACTGGCCGACAAACTGCCGTCGGACGCTTTGCGGGCCGCCCAACTGGCGTATTTGGAAAAGCCCCCCCTGGCTCCGGATTACACCAAAGTCCCGAAACATCCCTATTACTGGGCCGTAAGCGCCGTATTCGGGGATTAGCCTTTCCATGCCCACGCTTTCGGGCCAAGCGCAGTCTGAGGAAGAACGCCTCGGAAGGTCAACCGAGCCGCGCTCCGCGATTAATCGCGGGCAGTAAATTTCAGGCATGTTGAAGCTCCCCGCGGCAAGCCGTGGGGAATGCGCTCGCTTAAATCTTCAACCTCAGGGCGCGATCAAACCAACCGTAGTTTTGATCGCCGCCGCCCGAAGCGGAAACGCCAAATCGCCTTCAAACTTATTTTGAAAGCGACTTGACGCCGAAATAAATCCACAAACGATCAATGGTTGGGGAGGCACAAGATGTTTAACCGCCCACCGGGTTCCTATTGGAAAATATGGTTATTGCCTATCATTTTTTTAACCGCGACCATGATCGCTCAACCGGGCCTGGGGCAGTCCGACTCGGACTCGAACCAAGTCGTTCCGTTAGATCTAAAAAAAGTCGGTAAGGACAGCCCGATTGCCGACGTTTTCAAAGCAATCAAATCCAAGGACGAGATAGTCAAGGTTCTGGCCGAGGAGCCCAAACCCGACAAACCAAAACCGGAAATAACCGTGTACATCATGTTCAAAGTCGGGACCGCCGAATTGGCGGACGACCGGTCAAAAAAGCAACTGGACGAAGCCGGCCGGGCTCTGGCTTCTTCGGAATTGAACGGCTACAAATTTGAAATCGCCGGACATACGGATAGTACCGGTCAAGCGCAATACAACCTCAACTTATCCAAGATTCGAGCTCAAGCGGTCAAAGACTACCTGGCGGCCAACTACCACATCGAGCCGACGCGTCTTAATGTTCAAGGTTACGGCGATACCAAACCCATGGCCGTCAACGACACCGAAGCCAATCGGGCGCTGAATAGGCGAGTGGTCTTTTCCAGGCTGAATTGATAGCCGTAGAAGTGCCTGCTCCTCCGCTGGGAAGCGGGATGCAGCGATTAAAAAAAGACCCATAGTGCTGGTTTTTGGAGCATCATGTCAAGAAACCTTCAAATTGAGGAGACGAATATGCGGCCGGAAAAAGGCCCCACAAAACAATGGCGATTTATAAGTTTCATTTTAGGGTTGTGCTTGATCGGACTGAACGCTACCCCGAGTTCAGCCATATCGGATGAGGAATATAAGCGACTTCTAACCGAATCTTCCTGGCTGACATCGGTCGACCAGGAACTGAAAGACGTCATGAAGAATCTCCTGACTATAGCCGCCCAGGATCAACGTCAGGAATTGGAAAAAGTCCAAAAATACTGGCTGGAGGCCAGAGACGCCAAAGCCACGACCTTGGCCGCTGAAAAAAAAGTTCCCCTGGCCACGGCATACGCCATACTCACCGCTGATCGTTCCGCCGAGCTCAAGCCTCTTCTGATCCGCTCATGGTCAAAAAAACTACTGGCCAAAAGACCGGATGCCGGGAACAAGAATACTCAGAATCAAGCGCAAGAAAAGAAGGAGACTTCAAGTACCAAAACCATGGAAATGGAAGTCAAACCGATGAAGCCAAAAACCATGTCCAAACTTTTTCAAGCCGCCCCCCAAGATAGCCCGGGCCCTGCCACGGCTGACTCCAATTCATCGATGAGTTCATCGGCGGATCAAGGCAAAGGCTTATCCTCTGAAGCCAAAGCCGGAGCTTCTCCCACAGATGAAACCGCCCTGGATATTTTTACCGGATTTTCACTGTGGCCCTCCAGCCAATACCATCGGAACAAATAGCTTTATCTTGAGCTTGGAAAGGATTCGACCATGAAAAGAATATTAAGCCTAGTATCATGTTCCGGGCTGGTTTTGGCGCTTTCCCTCTTTACGGCTTGCGAGTACTCCATAATCCCGGAAATTTTCATCAATGACATCATAACCGTGGCCGACGGCAAAGAAAAAGTGGTCACCGCCAAAGCCAAAATCAGAATCGCCATGCCATCGGACAAGGAGTGCGCTGAAAAGCAAGAGAAACTTCTGGGGATTCTCGGCACATTCTTTAATAATGTCAAAAACCCCAAATGTGGGACCGAGCAATTCAACAATTTTTTTGAAGTGGACGTGGACCTGCCCATGATGGCCGTGAGCAAGGCCCCAGCGGAAATCCCGGGAAAAGGCATGACGGCTATAGGTGTATCCGAGCAATCCGACGGCAAGAATAAATTCGTGGTAATCAGCCTGATCCTGGATCGTAATAATTTCAAATCTGTCCTGGAAAATGAATTTTTTGTTTCCTTGGGTCCTAAGGACTTGACCCTGGCCCTGACGGTGAACAACGATTTATCCGGTGAGGCGACTATTCTGGTTTACAACGCTTTTGTCAGCGGCAAGCCTGTCCCCATGCCCACTTACCAGACTCTGGCCCGTCGCGATAAAAAAAATATCGTCCTGGCGGATGTGATGAGCCAATACATTCAGGAAACCGGTTTTGCCGAAGTTCTTCTGCTACGTAGGTAATAACCGGCAAAAAAGATAGATGGAGGCATTGATGAAAAAATGTTTAAAAACGGCCTTGGCGGCCACGGTAGCTTTGTTGTTCGTTTTAAACTTATCCTCGGTCTGGGCCAAGGATTCCCCACCGTTGGAGGCATTTAAAAAGCTGGGAGCGGCGGCGGAAAAAAAGGATTGGGGCTCGTTTTACGATGGCTGCGAAAAGAGCACTCAACAAACCATAGGACAATTGTTCCTCTTCGCCTTGGCCCTCGGGACCATGGACAGCCCGGAAAAACAGAAAAAAATGGAAGCGGAACTGGGGGCTCCTCCAACTCCCGGCCAGGAGAAGAAGATAGACCGGGCCACTTTTATCAAACTCATGAAACTGATGGACGAAATCGGCGATTCCAAGGATGAGGCCCAAATCGTGCCGAAAAATCCGGAAATAACGGAAAAAGACCTCAAGGCCGATCGAGCCGTGCTCAGCGTCAAGGATCCGGGTAAGCCGGCGCCGGAAGATGTGGTTATGGTCTTGGAAGAAGGCGCCTGGAAGTTCTTTATGGCCAATCCTTTTGAAGAAGCCATGAAACAACAAAAAGGCGGCGCTGGCCAGACTTCTTCGACCGCTCCAGGTGCCGATACCTCGTCATCCACGGCTCCTTCGGCCGGAACAGGCCAGGACGCGGATCAGAAAGCCAAGGAAACCATTAAAAAATTTTTCAAGAACCAATAAACAAGATCGTAATTTCATAAACATCAGCGGCCGCTTTCGCGGCCGCTTTGATTTTTGGCGAACTAACGTTATTTACTGAACGGACTCATGAACTTATTAAGCAGCGGTTGGGCAGGGGCCAAATTATCCTTGAAATCCTTGGATATAGCCACTTCCTTGGCCTTGACTTCCTCTTGACGGGCCAAGATTCTTTTCAACCCGTCATCCACGGACTTATATTCCGGTCCTAGCTGTTCGGCAAAGCTCGGCAACAAGGATTTCAGGTGTTCCGTCTGGACAAAGGTATTGTTGAGTCTCATCCGCTCGACTCGGAACCGTTGAACCAGTCCCAAAACATTAGCGGCTTCCATATGGGTTTGAATGACCAGCTTCGCTTTTTCCGCGGCATCGGCCGGTCCCAGGGCCGCCAGTTTTTCATCCAGTTTTTTCAGCACTTCCGCCCGATCTTGAGGCATGGCCTTGATCTTATCCAAAGTGGCCAACCGGGGATCCACATCTTTTTCCAGCTTGGCTATGATTTCCGGGAGATTGGTTTTCATTCCTTCGATCCGCTTATTGCGGAAAGCTTTCCATTCATCCATGGTTGCGGCGGTCAGCGGTTGCGGAGTTAAAACCGCGCCGGGTTTGTCGGCGATTACTTCCTGGCCCGGGCTTAAGTCCACCTGACTGGTTTTTTCTCCGGCTTGATCAGTGGAAACCGCCACCTGCCCCGCGGTCACCGACAAGACCGTGGCTCCGTCTTCAGCCACGCCGATGGAAAAATCCGTCCCGCGGACTCCGGCCACCATGGTCGGAGTTATAGCCACGTCATCACCGCGCAGTTTGTTAAGCTTGGCGACAACTCTCCCGAAAAATAAAGACAAGGAAAATTTGCTTTGCTCTTCCGGAATCAGCTCGTTGATTTCTATCCGCGTGGCTTGGAAGATTTCAAACTTGGAGCCATCGTCCAGAACGAGAACGGCATGACCGCCTTGAGCGCTTTCTATAGCTTGGTTTGGTTCCAGTCGATCACCTTTCTTCAAGGTTATCCGTTTACCGTCCTTGAAAATCAATTCCACCCGGCCTTCCACCGAATCCACTACAGCGGAAATAGCTTGAGCCCAAGCGGGTTGAGCATGGATCGACAAAGACCACCAACAT
>JADFXS010000091.1 GCA_015233515.1 Deltaproteobacteria bacterium
GAAAAGCCTGTTCCGGCCGGCCTCTTCCGGTTAAAGCCAAGGCGTTCCAGTAGAAAAGAAGCTTTTCGGTGGCGCCCCGCCGACAGATTGAATCCAGGTCATTTCTGTAGGTTAGCGGTAACTGAGCGATCCCGGCCTCCGCCGCCTCCACCAAAGGCCATTCCTCCGACCGCTCCGGATCAAACCCGAGGCTGGTCTCGAAATCATGAAAAAAGTCGGGATATTTGATTAAACAAAATAAACTCAAGGCCTGCCGTTCATTTTGGGGAATAAGCGACAGGTCGGCATGGGGCTTGAGACGGTCAAGATAAGAGTTATTGAACATAGTCAGGTAGCGCAATACGAGATGTCCGACCTTGTAAGGTGTTTCAAGAAACTTGTTGAGTTCGTGCAGGGTAAGTCCTTGAGAGAATAACGGCGCTTTGGCGTTGACCAGGAGATCCGTTCCGTATTCGAACAACTCGGTGGCTATGGTCTCATCCAGACTGGTGTCGGTCATGAGATCCCGGCCGGCTACGCTGTAAACGAGATTCATTCTTTTATGGCTTCGTGCGGATTCCAAGCCTCGGCCGCCCCCCAATGAGGCCAGACACTCCAGGTGGTATTGCCCCATTATCGGGGACCGCTCAAGGCTGCTCAGGATCAGTTTTAAACAGCGCTCCAGGATGTCTTTTTGTATTTCAGCCGGCAAGGCCTGCAAGCCTTGGTCGAACCAGGCCCAGACCTTGGGTTGCACCAGAGGATGATTGATGTTGGCGCCGATATGATCCAGACGACTGATAAAATGATCGACTAAAAATTGGCGGTCCTCATCTTTAAATAAATCCAAATAACGATAAAATTCCAATAGATGATACTTGGCAAGGTAGTAATACATCATCCGGGCCGCGTCCAGCCGGCAATTGATCATGTTGGTCGTGGAGGACTGGGCTTGGTGGATGCGGCGGATGGTCAGCTTTTTATCAAGCAGATGAAAGCGATAACCATGAGAGGCTAATCGAATCCACAACTCAAAGTCTTGGGAATGCCGGTAAAGGGGGTTGAACCCTCCCACCTCCCGCATTGCCTCCATGCGAATCATGATGGGGCAACCGTCGATGAAGTCGAACTTGAGAGATTCCGGGAATTCGGTTCCCGGGATCAGAGGTGAGAAAAAAGGGAAGGTCCCGAGCCGGTTTTCTTCCTGGTGAAGAAGATCGAAGCTACCATAAATCAGGGCGTATTCCTCGCTCAAGTCCTCGAAGGCCGATACCTGCCAAGCCAGTTTCTCCGGATAGAAAAGATCATCCGAACTCAGCCAGCAAAAAAAATCCCCCCGGGCCCGGGCCAATCCGGCATTAAGGGCCGCGGTGATACCGGCATTGGCTTGGTGATAGCCGGTAATCCGCAGGTCTTTTTGTGAGTAATCGGCCAAGACCGAGGCGGTTTCATCGGTCGAGCCATCGTTGATAACCACCGCCTCCCAATGCTCGTAAGTTTGGGCCAGGAGGCTGTCCAAGGCTTGGGGCAGATATTGCGCCTGATTATAGGTCGGAATGACCACGGAGATCAGTGGTGTTCGGTCGCGATCTTGAGCCGACAAACGTGTAACGATCTTGTCGACCTTGTTCCGGGGGAAAGAACGTTGGGTCACCCCTTCAAAGACAGGAACAAACATGGAAAATTGATGGGCGGTTGTGTATTGTCGCGCCGTATTTAGGGCATTTTGCCTCAATTGTTCGGCCAGGCCCCGGTCGGTCGCCAAGAGCTCGATGGCTTCAGCCATTTGAAGCGGGTCGTTGATCGGAACTAGCCAGCAGTCATGTTGGTCCTTGATTATAAAATCCAAGCCGCGGTTGTCCGCCTGGACCACGGGCAAGCCGCAGGCCATGGCTTCCAGGGTGGGAATGCCGAATCCCTCTGTAAAGCTTGGGTTTACGAATACATCCCCATCCTGGTACAGCTCACGCATTTGTTGAGGATTGAGCCCGATGCGCAGCTGGAAGTTCAGATTGGCAGGACGGGGCTCTGGAAAGGAAAAGTTTGCCACGTGTTCGCCGCTGGCCACGACCAGATTCCAGTTCCAATCCGAATTCCTGGCGGCGGTCAGTCGGATAGCCTCGGCCATGACCTTCCAGCCTTTTAAGAAATGAAGCGGGTTGCCCACGCTGATCACTGTTTTTTGGTTGGGGGAACGGCCGAGTCTCGAAGACGGCTGGAAAGCCCTGGGGTCTATGCCGTTGGAAATAAGGCCGCCCGGCCTTCCGAGAGCCTTTTGATACCAATCGGCCAAGCTGGGCGAGGTGGTGATAACCCCCAAGGGCATGCTTTCGAGCAGTTCGATCACGGGTTTTTTAGTTAGCATCGAAGCGTAGTCAGTCCCGTAATGATTGGGTTCCCAGCCCTGGGTGATGGTATAAATCATTTGGTCGCGGGGCTTGGTCTGAAGTAAGGGCTCAATATGCCACATTGAAAAGAGGATGATTACGTCTTCATCGATGGCCGCGCACATTTGTCGGTAGTCGGAGAAAAACCTAAAGCGGGCTTGAACTCTGGTCCAAAATGGCGGACGGCCGCAGGAATAGATAGAAACAGGGATGCCCAATTCCTCAAGCCAGTTGGCGTAGCGAAAGATAATGGTGTTACCTCCGCCCCTGATGCTGGGGTCATGGCAGGTAAAAGCCACCCTTATGGGATTAGAGGAAGCCTTGTGGAGAAGCTTTGTTGAGGCCTTGGAAAAGTCGTACCCGCCGAGCAAGGCTGTTTTGATCTGCTTTTCGGTAATCCGATAAACTCGATAGTCGGCGGCTCCTTCCGGGGCCCGCAGGATTTCTTCGGAAAGGAGCGCGTCGGCGTAGGAGGATCGGCGGCGCAAAAATGGGGAAAGGACCGAATTGGCCGCCACTCCGCCGTCGTCGAACCGACGGGGATCGAGAATCAGTAATCCTTCCAGAGGCTCGGTGATGTGGAGTCGCATCCTGGCGACAAACTCTTCCCCCTCCTCGGTCCGGCAGTGGAAGACGGGATTGAAATAACCAAAGTCCAATGGGCCGTGGACCTGCCCCAGGTTCAATTCGCAGTGCTGTATGCTTATTGGTCGTGGAATCATTTTTCCTCATCAACTCTTTGAGTTTATCAGGCTACCGGAGGCCGCCTCACTGGGTCTTCAAAGGGAAGCGTTCCGCGCCCCTGACAGAATATCCTGATACAATTCCACGTGGCGGCGGACATAAAGATCAAAAGAGTATTCTGTCTGGGCAAGAACCGCGGCTTCGAGGCCCATGGCGCGGCGCATGTCCTGATCGACCAGCAAACGACTGATCTCCGCGGCCAATGCTTCGGGGTCTCGGGAGGGAACCGCTACGCCGCCGCGAGGCGCCTTGATCACCCAAGGCAGGGCGGTACCTTCGCAGCAGACTACGGGCGTGCCGCAGGCCATGGCTTCCACGGCCATCACCCCGAAGGCCTCGGCGAGGGAAGGCATTAAAAAAAGATCCGAGGCGGCTAAAACCTGGGCCAGGAAATGCTCGTTGTGGACCCAACCCAACTCCATCAGTCGATATTTGTGCCGGATGGACTCCAATAGCCCTTGAGCTTCAAAGGTGACCAGATAAGTGGGTTTGGTCAGCTCCATCTGGCTCAAGGCGGTGGTCAGGTAATCTGTTCCCTTGAAACGGGGTTCGAAAACATTTCTAAAGGACAGAACATGAGCATCCTCGGGGATGCCCAGGTGAGCCCGGCATTCGAGGCGGTCCCGGAGGTAAAAGACGTTATTGTCCAGACCAAAAGGAATCACGCGGTACGGGAGATGGCCGGTGATGGGACTACTGGTGATTTGCCGGCGCATCCACTCGGAAGCCACCACCAGGGTGACATCCAGATTCTTCAGCATCCATTTTTTCAGGCGCCAGTTCCAGGCGGCTAAGTCGCGCCTGATGGGTATGGGAGCGCCTAGGTCCGGACAGTCATGGCAGCCGGTCAGCCATTTGGTGCAATCCATGGGATAGACGCAATGACCCGTAGTAATCCAGGGATCGTGTATTGTCCAGACAAGCTTGCTTTGGCGACTGAGGAACGGTAAGGTGAACATGTTGAAGAACGGCTGGGCGTGAATCAATTGCAGGTGGATAACATCGAGCTCTTTGTAGAAATGCTTGAAGGGAATGGCAAAAGAGCCCACAGCCAGAAAATTTTGTAAACCCAGCAAGTTATCCAAATAGACCGTAAAATTATTCAGGGCGCGGTAGCGACGACGCGATAGAAGCTGGTAATTATCCGGGTCATTGGCAATGGATCTGTCCATGACCACGGTTCGCGATTTATGACCCATTTCGCGAAGGTTTTTGTGCAGGGTGTAACCATTCCAGCGTTGGCCGACCAAGTCGGTAGTCGATACCTGCAGTATGTTCATCGCTCGATCCACAAAACAGTTGGAAATGATTGGTAGGCCACCGCCGGCGCAAAGTCAGACAAGGCCGATTCCCTCACCTTCTCGCGCAAACGTCGGCGCAACGACCGTTCGGTGAGCCGCCGGTCAAGCCTTTCGGTTAGGGCGAAAGTATCTTTGCGGTTCCTATCCGCGACACGGTCGATATTTTCCGAACTCCAGCTGACTGAACGATCCTCGGGAAGGTCGGATAGGTCTATCGAGGCGGCCCTCCCATTAATAACGCCTGCCCGGGGGATACGGTCACGATATCTCGACACCGCTCCCTGGAGGCTTTTTTCGGCCGGCCATTCCTGCTTCCGGTCCGAGTATGAGTGTCGTCTCAGGTCAGGGTGTCCGTTCATTACGTCGCGGACGGACCGGGACGGAAGTGGAACATGAGCAAGCATGGGTGATTTTCCTAACGACTCAAGGTGTTTTTGAGGATCGATCATGGATGGACTGCCAACTGTTTCCGATAAAGGTTTCTACTGTTCCGGAGATCGGCCGGGACGATTTTTATGGTAGTCAAGACGAACCTTTTTTACACTATAACTATATTCTCTGGCAGCTTCGTAACTATCTACATGCGACCTAATTCATTGTCAAGGCAAAAACCGGGGCGGTCCAGGGCAATCTCAATGGAAAATTATGGGTGAACCCCGCGCCTTTTACCGAAAATTGCTGTTTTTTTCTTGATGCGCGCTCGTTTAATGATTAAAGTAGCTCGATCGATTTTTGGTGATTGATGCTTTTATATATAGGCCGCAAGGCTTTGGCCATGGCAATAATCTTGTTCGAAAAGAACGAAACAATTCGACGCAAGCCAGTTGAAAATGGTTTGGAAATAGTGAAAAATTTATAGCATACTGTTGATTGACAGGTCAGCCGGCGTCTGTCCCCACATGAACGTCTCTTCTCCATGAACGGCCGGGGAGACGGAAAATCAGCAAAAACCTCCTGCCAACCGTGACGATTATAACATTTGAAGCGAATCTGAACGGCGGATGAAAACAGGTCGAAAGGATACTCATGAATCCATTACTAAAAAAACTTATCCTTAAAGTTCCAGGAATAAAACGACTGCATCAGCGCATCCAAGGACTGGAATCCCGGGCCGCTGAGGCGGAAGACCGGCTTGGAAAACTGGCCCTTGAAGTTACAGATACTAAACAGCTGTATCAACGCCTCCAAGAACTGGAATCCCGAGTAGCTGAGTCGGAAGCTCAGTGTTTGAAGAAGGTGCAATCCGCCGGCAAATTTATTGAGATGATGGAAATCAGAAAACGCGCGGAACTGGTTTTCCACATGGCCCAAAGCGGTGAAGGAACCGATCTTTGCCTGGAACTTGGGTGCTTGCCCATGTTGGTCCATTATTATTCGCCGGTGCCGGATTTAAAAGACATGACCGAGCGTCGGATCTGGGATAAACGTGCTCCCCTGACGGGAATCGACTTCCAATCCGAAAAACACCGGGAATTTTTAGAGGCTCTGGGTCAGGCCCATGGCGACGAATGCCGCTGGCCTTCGACCTCGACCGGGGCCCCATTCGAGTTTTACATAGAAAACGGACGCTTCAGCTATGGGTGCGCTGCCGTGTTGCACTGCCTGATAAGAAGCAAAAAGCCTAGACGCGTGATGGAAGTAGGGTCAGGCTTCTCTTCAAGAGTCATAGCCGCGGCCTTGAAGCTTAACTCCGAGGAAACCCCGGCCACGGAATGCCGATACACTATTATCGACCCATATCCGGACAAGGACCTGGTAGATGGCCTGCCCATGGTGACGGAGTTCATAACCCAGCGCGTCGAACTGACCGACCCCGTGATTTTCGATGGATTAGGTGAGAACGATATCCTTTTTATAGATTCGAGCCACACCGTCCGTATCGGCGGCGACGTCAACTTTTTATTCCTGGAGGTTCTGCCGCGCCTGGCCTCCGGGGTCCTGGTGCATCTCCACGATATCCACCTGCCGGATGAATATCATCAAGTGTATTATACGAACCCTCAATTCCGTGTCTTTTGGACCGAAGCCTACTTGCTGGAGGCCTTCTTGATTTTTAATTCCGAATATGAAACCTTGACCGGCGTTTGGAATATCATGACGAATTACCTACCGGATTTTCGGCGGATTTTTCCTTATTACGATCCAGAGAAGCATACCGGCGTCAGCTCCAGTTTCTGGATGAGACGTAAGTAATCCAGACGAAATAAGCTATATATGAAAATAGGTTTTGTCTCGCATGTTTTCCCCCCCTCCTGGTCGGGTCAGGCCGTGATGATCGGGCGAATTCTTGAAAGCATGGATCCGAATGACTACTGTCTTATCTCTGTCGCGGATTATTCTCAAGACGGTCCTGGGAACGATTTTATCTCCAGATTGCCTGGGAAATATTACCACCTGCCGCCGGAAAAAAAAATTAACTGGCGTGAAAATACCAAACCTATTCATCATTTGAACAAGATTTGGGCCATTATGTCCCGAGGCCGCCGCATAGCTCGCATCCTGAAAGCTGAAGGCTGCGAGGTCGTGGTCGCCGGGACCGGCGACCACGTCGATCTGCCCGCCGCCCTGGTGGCCGGCCGACTGAGCGGCGTGCCTTTTTATCCCTACCTTTTCGACGATTATCTGGAACAGTGGCGACACGATCCAATGTTTTTCAACTTGGCCCAAAGAATAAACCCGTTGATCTACAAGTTCGCGGCAGGTGCTATCGCTCCCAACGAATTCATGGCCGATAAAATCCAAAAACAATATGGTCTCACGCCGACCATAGTGAGGAACCCTTGCCCCGAAAACGTCCAGGAATCTATTTCGCCGAACTTGTACACAAATGAAGAAGAAATCGTCGTGCTGTATTCAGGGGCCATTTATCAAGTAAATTTCGGCCCTCTTAAATGTCTTAAAGAGGCCATGGACCTGACCGGCCGGCCTAACCTGAAATTGCATTTATACACGGCCCAACCGGAGGATTATCTGGCTTGTCATGGAATAAGCGGAAACCATGTGGTCTATGTGGGCCATGTTCCACCAAGCAGGATAGGAACGGTCCAAGCATCATCTCATATCAATTTCCTGCCGCTGGGTTTCGACACTCCTTATCCTGAAATCGTCAAGACTTCTTCTCCTGGAAAACTCGGCGATTATCTGGCCAGCGGAGCGCCTATCCTGGCTCAAGTGCCTGAAGATTCTTTCGTGAGTTATTATTTAAAAAAACATGACTGCGCCGTGGTGGTCAATGAATGCGATCCCGCGGCCTTGGCGGCCGGCTTGACGAAAATCATTCAAGACCGGCAATTGCGACGGAAAATCTCTTCCAACGCTCGCGAAAGAGCCAGGATTGATTTCGCGCCGGAAAAGGTTCGAGCCAGATTTCTTGCCGCATTGAGGGATAAGCATTGAACCACGGTCATAAAGTTGATCCGAAAACTTCATGACCGTGGCATGATTTTTTATAAGGCTATCCGGATAACTCCGCCAGCCACAATATACCGTCATCCCCGTGATTGCGAGAAGTGCTAAAATATATTGACGAAATAACAAATATGGTATATTATCAGAGGGATAAGATAATTACAAGCGTTTTTTCAGCTTGTAATGAGGCGAGCCATTAAAATCGAGACCAAGACTTAACAACCTCCGAAGCGGAGAATAAATGAATGTTTAACCTCAACTCATGTTTTCTGTTCAATATTCTTCCATCTTGAAGGAAAATTTTTATTGAGTCTTGTCAATTCAGTAAATAGAGAAATTTTAAATGACCAAGCTTCCCTGCCCTGTTTGTGGTTTTAACACTTTTTTCGCAACCGACCGCATAGTGGATATAGCCCCTACCCTGGTTAGCTGGGAAGAGACACTAAAAATCGTTTTTGACGCTTCCGTCTGGACCTATTATGATCGACCCGAATTTAGAAGAATAACACTTTATCGCTGCTGGAATTGCCAATTTGCCCAATTTAGACCCGTGGCGGTGGGAATAGAAGCGTTTTATCGAGCCATAAGCGCCATGGATAATCATATAGAGACAAAATGGGAAATTCAACAGGCGCTTATCGATATAAACAACATTGGAGCTCGCAGAGTTTTAGACGTGGGGTGTGGGAGTGGATTTTTCCTGGACACTTTACGCCGTAGCAATCCTGCGATAAAAGGAGCGGGCTATGACGCAAACTCTAGTATTATCGAGCTAATCGCCGAGAAAGGTTATTCGGTTTTATTAAAACCCGGAGAAACAGATGCCATCTATTATCAGTCATTCGACGCCATCTGCTTATTTCAAATAATTGAACACATTGAAGACCCTCTGAGCTTTATCGACCAATTCCTCCAATATCTTAAACCAGGCGGATTATTTATTATCAGTGCTCCGGATTGTGACGGCCCGATTAAACACTTCAGCAATGCACTCACCGAGATACCCCCACACCATGTTTCGCAATGGCAAGAAACGTCTTTCCAAGCCGCGCTTCAACGTACAGGCCTTAGCCGGATTACCGTCAAGCGAGAACCACTACCGATCTATTTATGGGACTCGTATTTACCGGTAATTTGGGATCAAGATATTTGGCCGGCCAAACTATTCCGTCCCGCGGCTCGAAGATTAAAAATGAATACATCCCAGGAAATCAATTGGGTCATTAGTAAATTGAAATCCAAAGGTATAACTCAATTACACGGCGTGACGGGTCATACGGTATATGCGACAGCGGTCAAGCCACTCGCCGAGCCATAATCCTGAGGAGACCATGAACAGTACACCCCAAAATCATGAAGAAATCCAGCAGCCAGGAAATTCCTCGAGAATTCTTAATATGGGTATAAGATTTATCCATAAAATTGTTCACATTTTAAAAAATGGTGTTCAATCTTTAAAATTCATTTATAGACTACCGCACTTTTATAATTATATAGAATTGAAACTATCAATCCAAGAAAGTATGCTTTTAAATCAGTCGACTTTGCTTTCAAACAAATTTGAAAACATTCTTGTCGAATTGCAGCGCCATATAACCAAAACTGAAGAATCGATCACGGAACTAAAAGAACACCTGGTTCAACTGGACGAGGACTACGTCAATTCCTTGGCTACTGTTTTCAACCAACAAAATGAAATATTAAATTCGATATGGTCGTCAGAAAAAGCTTCCTCTAAAATCACTGAAGGTTGTATAGTTTCTACTGTTGAATCTATATTTGAAAATGATGCTTTTCCCGATCGACCCAAAATCTTGTTTATCGGCTAT
>JADFXS010000092.1 GCA_015233515.1 Deltaproteobacteria bacterium
GGTTCGGGCGCTGACCACTTCCGGGACGAATCCCAGGCGACCGGCATAGACGGGATGGAGCGGGTTATTGAGGTAACGTTCCACGGTGTAGGCGAGAAAGCCCAGAGTTACCGCCAAGTATGGTCCGGCCCAGCGCGGCGGCCTTGTCAGAAGCACCCGGATCTCTGGCCCCTGGCGCAAGCGGTCCACGGCTCGATTATCCAGGAATTCCAGGATGGCTTGTCGATAAATATTGTAATGGGGGCAGACTCGATCTTTCGTCAACAATCGCCCGGGATAAAAATTACGCCGGTTGGCCGCCAGGACTTTTTTCATGTGTCTTAAAACGGTTTCTACCTGATCAGCCAAGATCGCGCAGGCAAAAGTCGCTCCGGCGATGACTCCGGTGACTACTTCCGGCGCCAAGCCGATGGCGGGCGCCGCCGTGGTCCAGAATCCGGCCTGCCAGAAACAACGGTTACCGCCGCCGGCCAAAACCACGGAAGTAAAGGGAGAGTTGTGGAGTGAGGACATGGTCGCCTACCGTTGTTTAATTTCCGGATGGCCGATAAGGGCCTGTAATCAATATACCTTAACCCGCGACTCTCGCCAAGGGCCATTAAAAACAAATAGAGCCTTCGAAGATCGATCCCTCGAAGGCCCAGGGTCATATGGAAAGATAATGAGTTATACCGGTTTGATGGTCAGGACCGGAATAGTGGAGTTTTTAACCACATGTTCGGCCACGCTGCCGAAAATGATCTTTTCAACGCCTTTGCGGCCGTGGGTGCCCATGATGATCATGTCAATTTTGTTAGCTTGCGCATAATCCAAGATGGCTTCGCCTGGATAACCCGGGATAACCGTGGCCGTAACCTGGATACCGGAGAAATACATTGTAACGAATTCATCCAGTCCCTTCTGAGCCCCTTTGGTCAGTTCTTCATGTAATCCGCCTACATCGGCGTACGGCAACAGACCGACCATGGAAAAGTGATCAAAGGTTCTGGCCACGAACAGACAATGAACTTGAGCCCCCAATTTGGTCGCCATGGTAGAAACCAGGGGAACGATCTTGGGAGAGGCTTCGGACAAGTCCACGGGAAAGAGGATTTGTTTGATTTCGTTCATAGCAGCCTCCTTATCTCAATTTCTAATTGTAAAACTTGCAGCTACTTCAATAGCCTGCTTCCATCACCTCCCGTCGGTTCTTTCTCGGGATGTTCTGTGGATGACACAATTTCTCCCTGTAGAGGTGATTGCAAAACCGCCCTTTTGGCCCAACTCTTTGTCGGGCTCGATTTTAAAGTCCTCAAAATGCGTTAAAGCATTCCCGCGGCTTCAAAATCTTGCCCTCCACGACCCGGGTCAAAATTTCAAGTTTTGAAATCACCTCTTTAATTAAATATATCCTCACCTGATATTTTCGGCAACCAAATTCCGATTTGATTGCCTCGCGCAACAAGTTTTGGGAAATGCTCTCGCCCGCATGTTTAGTCACGGGTCAATTCCAAGCCGGCGGCCAAACAACCCCACGGCCGGTTGAGCCAAGGAGGTCTTGTTCCCCGGACGCCGGCCCGGGGAAGCCATCAGGCGGGGGATGGGGCGACTCAAGCCGCCGGGTCAAAGGTTTTGTTTTCGTCCAGGTAATTCATCAGCTCCCGACGGCTTACCCGATAAGTCCGGGGACCGTCCTGGCGGGCGATAATCGCGCCGTCATGGACTCGCCGCCAGAAAGTCGATTTGGTCATGCCCAGGTAGTTCATGGCCTGGCGCGGAGTGTACCATTCTCGAAAAACAGGTTTGGCGGATGGAGAGAAATCGTTGTTCATCGATGGTCACCTCCCGAGATTCATCATTCCGGCGATCATGTCGACCGGACACTAATTCATATGCGAATTTGATCACTTCCCGACGGCAAGCCCCTATGGCTTGAAGTCGATCCCCTGACCATTTCTCCACCACGGCTCGGTTGATGCTCTCGGAAATCCGGACAGCCTCCAGCCATCCTTGGCTTTTAATGCGCGACAAGGCTTCCCGGGGAATGACCACCCTGATTTCCCGACCCAGGAAAAGCCGGCCATATGGCCGACACACTTGTTCATTTTCCGCGAATATCTCTTGCCGCCTTTGCCGCATAAGATTATTAAGGTCGCGATCCAGATCGGACCATCGGGCTTGCATCCGGGCCAAGTCGGCGTATTTAATGTGAATCGCCGCGATTTCCGCTTCGGCCGCGGCTTCCACAGCTTCCATCCGGGTGGTTAAGGCGCTGATTTCCCGCAGCAGTTCATCGGCCTGAGATATGGCCGACCGGGAATCGATCGAGGCCGGAGCGGGTTTAAGCGGCTTCCGCATGGGATGACTCTTGAGGATTGAAGCTTCCCGCGGCGAGCGGCGAGGAATCTTCGGCAGGGAAGGAACAAAAGCATTTAAGTTTTTGGTCGCCAACCCCTCGGCAAGCTTCGGGAGATGCGCTCGCCTGCATGTTCAGTCGAGTCCGGCTGACTAATTCCAGCAGGCTGATCCGCCGAAGTTTGGCTTCCAGGGCCAAGGCCTGTAAACCACGCCGATGGAGTCGCCCCAGAAAATCCTCCATTTCCGACTTGGCCCGCGCGATATAATAACCTCCACCTTCAGGACGAGAGACGGAGGCGATGGGCACTCCATCCAGACGCAGGCGAGTGATCAAGCGCCTGAGTTCACGCGTATCGTTGATCTTGTGGTTAACCGGACGCTGAAAGACGCTTTCGAATAATTCGTCCATGCCCAGAGCTTTTTCCTGACCGACGTGGCGGGTTAGGACGCCGAGCAGTCTGGCTTTGGCTTCATGTTCTTTCATGGTGTGCTCCTTTGCGGCAATATAAATCGTAACTGCGATTTAGTTTACGGATAAAATTAAATAGTCCACGCCCAAATGAGGACGAACGGACGAATAGATCGGCGACCCGCCAACATTTGAACATGCCAGCGAGCGCATTCCCCGCAGCTCGCGGCGGGGCTTCAATGTGGAGGAACTCGTCGTAATCTTGGCGACGGAATCTTTTTTCCATGGTGGTAATGCTTTCTCTCAGGTCCGCGACTCCCCCTACAAAACTTTCCGGGCCGGAAATTGGTCCCATGGCGGCCTGGACAATATCGTAATTGCGATTTCTATTATTGTCAATAATTTTTTAATTGAAATTACGATTATGATATGATAGGCTTCCCTCAAAATCTTTCCACGGGGAAAAAATCATGACTATCAGGATGATGACGGAGCTATTAATCCACGATGTGGCTCAGTACGGGCGGAAACATGGACGCGGCGCCTGGGCGGAACTCGGTCGGCTTTCCAAATTGAGTCCGGTCACAGTCGGTAAGATCGCCCGCCGGGAAGTGGAACCAACCATAAGTTCCTGGAATAAACTCCATGGCGCGGCTCCCGGGGAAATCCGGCCTCCGAAGTTTAAATCCGACCCGGATGATGGGGACTCCGGCGACCACCTAACGACGAACCGGGGTATTCCCTTGATCGCCTTTGTTTCCGCCTGGGAATCGATCGCCTGGGACGATTGCCAATTGCCGCCGGGTCAAGGCTTGGAATACCTGCCTTTTCCGCCGGGAGGACAGGAACACCCTAACATGTACTGCGTCCGGGTCAGGGGTGATTCCATGCTCCCGATCCTCAAGGAGGGAGATACGTTATATGTCCACCCCGAACGTGAGGTTCACAATAATGATCTGGTGGTCTACCGGGATCAAGACGGAGCTTTTGTGAAGCGGGTGGCTTTTTCCGGCCCCATGGTCATTTTGAAAAGCCTCAACCCGGCTTATCCGGACCTGGTCAAGAATAAATCGGACGCCCTGGTCATCCAGCGGGTGGTCTGGATCAGACCTTAGAGTCGGACAAGACCCTCTGTCCCGGCCGATGTTTGTCTGTAGAACAATTTCGAGCCGAAGTATTATTTTCCGGCCTCATCCAAGGCCTTACGGATTTTTTCGGAAAAATCGTCGATAATAATAGGCTTATGAACGAATTCTTCTACCAGAAATCCATAAAGCCATGAGAGCCGGCGCCGATGACGCCGATGATTACTCTCTTCGCCCTTATGATTTAAGTTGTGAGTCGCTTCGGAGCGCTCGCGCGCCGAGCTTGCTGGAACTCCTCGCGGACTTCACCGCCTTTCCCATTCATCCTGAAAAGCGCGACTGCTTCCTTGAGCTGCACGGCCTGGCTGGAAAGTTCCACGGCGGCCGAGGCTATCTCTTGGGCGTTGGCGGTATTTTGTTGTGTGACTTGCTCGATTTGAACCAAGCCTTGATTAATCTGCACTAGGCCATGAACCTGCTCACTGGAAGCGGTGGCTATTTCGCCGACCAGACCGGCGACCTTGGTGGCGCCATCGACTATCTCCTTCAAGGCCGCAGCCGTTTTGGCCATGATAACCGAGCCATTTTCCGCTCTTTTCACCGAGCCTTCGATCAACAACGCGGTTTCCTGGGCTGCCTTGGCGCTGCGTCCAGCCAGATTACGGACTTCCTGGGCCACTACGGCGAAACCCTTGCCATGCTTGCCGGCTCTGGCCGCTTCGACCGCGGCGTTGAGAGCCAGCAGGTTGGTTTGGAAGGCGATGTCGTCAATGGCCTTGATGATTTTGGCGATTTCCTTGCTGGAATCGTTGATTTCTTTCATGGCCGCGGTCATTTCAGACATTTGTTCGCGGCCTTTCAGCGCGGCTTCATTGGCCGACAGAGACAATTCATTGGCTTGACGAGCATTTTCCGCATTCGATTTGGTTTGCGATCCTAATTCGGTCATTGAACTGGTTATCTCTTCCAAAGAAGAAGCTTGTTCCGTTGCGCCTTGTGATAAAGAGTGGGTAGAATCCGAAACTTGGCTGGCGCCGTTAGCGATTTGCGAGACAGCTTCATTAACTTGTCCAATAATTTTTTCCAGATTTTTTTGGGCATTGATGTCGGTCACAGTTTCCACGTGTCCAATCATTTCGTTTTTCTCGTTTACCATGTAAGAAACGTTCGTCTGGTAATACTTGCTGTCACCGCTGTTTTGAAACGCGACGGCATTAAAGCCTTTTTTCAACATTGCTATTCCACAATTATCCGTATTACAAATGTCGGCTTTCCATTCGCTGCAATGGTGATTCAATATACTGGTTCTTTTAACATTGAGCATATCCTCAACAGCTTTGTTAATAAATGTCCACTTCATATCCAAGGTTGTTACCGATATTGGAAGTGGTATGGCATCTAGGATTTGTTCATAGTAAATCTTTTGTTCTTGAGATTTTGTGACATATCTTATAAAAATAATCCCAATTATCAAGAGGATAACCGCGCAGATTAAAAAAAGTGCGCCTAATTTTGTCATCCACTGATCAATGGTCTCAGCTGTAGACTTATTTGTCTCGGACATCATTACCTGAGTCGATTGGGCAATCTCATCTATGTTAGTCTCGAGGTCGTGAATAGCTTTTTTATTCGGGCTAAGCCGGTTATTTGCTTCTTGCGGGGTGATTCCATCTTGAGTAATGGCTTGATTGGTTACATTAATAAGAGAGGAATAATACTGTTCATGAAGGTTTAAAAGTTCAAAAGCCTTCTTTTTTACATCCGCCGTAATATGCTTGTTGGCATTTATCTTTGAACTTAAATCAGCTATAACCTTGCGAATGGCTGTTGCCTTGAGTTTAAGTTTTGGCAGGTAGTCATTTTCTTGTTTTCCCCTGTCGCCAATATTAAGAAAAATATCCTTTTCAAAACGACGATGTTGAAGCATCAATATTTTAACTTCATGCGCCATCATATTCACGGACATATTTTCTTCAACCAAAGCGTTGACATCATTTCTTGCTTGATTAAATCCTATATAACCAACAATGCACATACCGGAAATTATGATAGCGATCAAGCAGAAGCCACCCATTACCCAAAATCTGATTGTTAATTTCATGGTTAACATCTCTCCTCTGTACCGATTCAAAATATTGGACAAATCACGATCAGATTTGATCCGTAACGCTGGTCGCCCATAAATTTTGGGAGATCAAAAACTGAATTGAATCCTTAGTGTTCCGCCCCAGGATGGATCGAGGTTCGGGTTAGTGATTTTCTGTTCATGGGAATCGTACAGGATCATTTCCCGAATAAAGGCATAGGTCAAGCCGGCGCTAAGTTTTAAATCCTTCCGTGGAGTAAGATCAAGGTAGAGCCCGCCGATAAAATCCCGGTCGTTGACATAACCTTTGGGCGCGGCCCGGCTGTCATCCGACAGGCGGAAAATGCTGTATTCCATCATCGCACCAAGACGCAGGGCTACGGCGGGATTGAAACGGTAGGTCACCGAAGTCTCGGGAAAACCGAGGTTGGCTGAAAAACCGGGGGCCATCGGACCCTGGTCTCCGGCGGGCTTGAACTCCAACCCGAAAACCGGCAGAGCCAGCGTCTGGATCGGATGATACAGGACCGTCGCCCCGAAGCGCGCGGTAAATGTCTGTCCGGACCGGTAAATAAAACCTCCGTACGCTCCCAAGCCCAGCGGCCCCATCTCCCGCTCGTAAGCTTCATTCAACAAGGCGCCATAAAAATATCCCCAAGTCGAATCAATCATTTTATTGTCGTCGATTCCCAGGATCATGGAATTTAAGTCTGTCCAGGGAGCGTTCGCACCTGTCCCAAAGGGCAGACGGCTCGGGTGTTCCCAGTCGTACCAGTAATGCGCATAGCCTGCAAAAAATTTAGAATAAGAGACTCGCATAGAGGTACTGGCCTTCGCCACCGTGCCTTGATCATGGCCGACAGTCGCCGGGGATAAATAATTACCCCGGATCGTCGTTTTCACATCGAATCCGGATGGCGGCGAAGCTGTTTCCTTATCACGAGATTTATTCTGGTCGTCTTGGCTATAGTTATCAGCCGTGGACGATTTTTGAACAGTATCGGATTCCGCTGTCGCAACAGACATCACACCGGCCGCACTCCAGACGAATAAATAAAAAGTCAATATCATTATTCGATTGATAGCTGTCATTTTCCGCAACAATCCCTTTCACCGGCGAGGAACAGATCTTGGCCCGATGCGAAATATTCAAACATAGATAAGCCATATTATCTTCTTACGCGTGTCGGCTTATCGGATCGTCGGCCATCGAGGCCGCCGACAAAATTTCGAGTAATAGTAGAGATAAATTGTAATACCGTAAAGTTAAATTTGTCCTTTCCGCGCGGAAAGGATTATAAAGAGAAGTCGGGTCAATAATGACCGTTTGCGGTCACTTCGAAAAAGTCGCTGATATGTCGAATTCCCATACGCCCTTGACCCGGGGCTGGATCCGATGATGGATAAAACTTTTCTGACGATTTCTTCCTTTCTATCCGGTTTACGATGTCCAAAACGCCTGTATTTTGATGTCCACCACCCGGAACTTAAATATTCGAATCGCGCGCCAGAGGGGCACCTGTGGAGTAATTCAGATTTAGCCTTGCGTCTGGCGGCTCATCTGTTCCCCCAAGGACTATGGGCCGGGTATGATCCGAAGCAAACAGCTCAAGGCCTGATGTCCGAGAAAGCTCAACCTATTTTTGAAGCCGCTTTTCAGGGGGGCTCTCTCTCGGTCAGGGTGGAAGTCATCGTCCCTAACCTCTATGGCTCCTGGGACCTGTTCCTGGTGAGAACCGGCTACCGAATCAACTCTTTTTATTTATGGTCGTTGGCTCTGGCCCAACATGTTCTAGCTGAAGCCGGCGTGGATATTCGCCGGGCCGGCCTGATCCATCCGGACCCTGAAGGTTGTTGGCCTAGCGAGCATCAAGTCTCGCCTCCGGCGGAACTCTTCCTTAAACAGGAGGATCTGCGCGACCTAACCGTGGATATGATTCCGCGATTACCTGGGCTCATAGCCGAAATGACGAAAGTTTTGTTTCGATCTCAACCTCCGCGAACAACAGCCGGTCCTCAATGCCAAGGCTCCCTTCCTTGCTCGTATCTGGATATCTGCCAGCCGCCGCGTTCTAAACATTGGGTGGGCGGCTTTTACCGAATGAGCGCCGAGCGCAAAAAAAACCTCTTGGCCAAGGGTCTGGAACACATCGGCGACATCCCGGCGGATGAGCCGTTGACTCCCATGCAGCAACGTATCCGCCAAGCGGTTATTTCCGGCCGGCCTTATATGGATCAGACTCTGGCCCGTAAGTTGATGGCGTTGCCCAAGCCTATATATTATCTAGATTTTGAGACCACCGCCTGGCAGTTGCCCTTTTTCCCCGGCGCTCGTTCCGGGGCGATGGTCCCGTACCAATGGTCATTGCATGTGGAAGACGACCGTGGACTGCGGCCAAAATCATTTCTGGCCTCGGGACGGGAAGACCCTCGCCCGGAACTTGTTCGAGCCTTGCTGGCAGCCATCGGCCCCATTGGTCCTATTTTGACTTATACTCATTATGAGCGCCAAGTGCTCCGCAATCTGAAATCTTGTGTCCCGGAATTCGGCGATGAACTGGAAAAACTTGCCGGCCGCTGCGTGGACTTATGCGCCATGGTCCGGCAATATCTGTATCACCCTGATTTCGGTCAGAGCTTCAGCCTCAAGGCCGTCTTGGCGGCGTTGGCTCCCGAACTCAGCTACCGATTTCTGGAGGTCCGCGACGGCTTGGAAGCAGGCCGGGTATTTCTGAACATGGTTTTCGAACCGGACCTGGAGAGACGAAATCGGCTGCGCCAAGCCTTACTGGATTATTGTGGCCGAGATACCCTGGCTTTGGTGGTGATAAAAAGATACGCCTTGGGCGATAACCTGCCTGGAGGATAAGAATTGAAACCCTCGCGGCTAGCTGCGAAGACTGTGTCCGTCGGCAGGTGTTGAGCGTGGAGATATAAGCGGAAAACCGCAAGCCGGCCTTGTCGGCTTAATGACGAAAAACGACGGTGTCGAGGCGACTACGCCGATATCCTTTAAATTAAACCCGGGGGTGTTCGGCAGGCTGAAAAACGAGTGTGAATTTGGCGCCGGCTTGGCGGTCAAAATCGATTCGGCCCTGTAATTGGTTTTCGGTCAGAGATTTAACCAAGTTTAGTCCTAGGCTGGAGTCCCGATACCAGGAGAAATTTTCGGGTAAACCCACGCCGTTGTCATGGACGGATATTTCCATCAAGCCTGCGCGCGTGTATCGGGCTTCGACGGAAATCCGGCCGGGCCGGCCGTCGGGAAAGGCGTGCTTAAATGAATTAGATAATAATTCGGTGACGATCAGGGCGCAGGGCACGGCCCGGTCTATATCCATGAAGACTCCGTGGGCGCGGATTTCCAAGATAATGGGTTGATCGTATTCGAGGTACGTTTCCCGGAGAAAATCGGCCAACCTCACCAGGTATTGCTGTAAATCGATATCGGCCAAGGAATCGGACTGAAATATCAAGTCATGGATGAGGGACATGGACATGACCCGGTTGCGAAGTTCCTGGAGGGTATCTTTAATGCTATGATCATTGAGTTGCCGGGATTTAAGGTTGAGTAAACCGGAAATGACGGCCAGATTGCTTTTGACTCGATGGTGGATTTCCCGCAACAGGACTCCTTTTTCTCTCAAAGCCTCCTTCAGTTTTTCTTCGGCCAACCTTCTTTTGGTGATGTCCCGGCCCACGGCCTGA
>JADFXS010000093.1 GCA_015233515.1 Deltaproteobacteria bacterium
GTGGGCGGCCATGCTGTTTAGAAAAGTCTTGAGATTTGCAAACGCAATTAAACGGCGTCGGCCTAATTTAATAATCCGCTTAATCTTTGCCACTGGTTTGGCTATCGGTCTTTCGTGTCACGCCGTAGCGGCTGATTCGGATTTAACGACCAAGATCGACCTTTTGGCGAGTGAATGCCAGGCTATGCTCCAGGTGGCTAAAACGGATCAAACCTTGGGCGTAGTTTTAGGAAAAAGCGGCGAAACCTGGGGGGCCGTGGCCGATAGCTTGGCAATCATTCATGGACAGGTTGAAGCCAGGAATTTCATCGATAAAGCCTTGGCCGCCTACCAGGCTAACATGACCCGAACTCAGGATCAGCTCCAGGTGCAGCTAGCCGGGATGAATCTACTCTTCCAGGCGGTGGATGTCTTGGCCCTCACCATGGCAACGCTGAATAATAACGTGAGAATCCAACGGCTTGTTCGGGATACTGAACAAAAAACCCTGGAGATTGTCAATCAGGCCGGTACGAGCCTGCCGGCCCTGGCCGTTATTTCCGGCAGCACCCTGACCTTGATGGCTCTGATCTTGGAACAATTGGATCGGCAAGGACAAATGAGCGACCAGCTCATCGCCGAGCTCGACAAACGACGGTCCGTGGATTCAACTATCGCCAATCGCAAGGAAATTATGCCCGCGGAACGTTTTTTATTGCTGACTAACAATCATATTCAAGGCATGATTTCCATGATCCAGATGATCGGCCTTTTGATTAATCCCGGATTAAAACCCAAACTGGCCGTCTTGGAAGAAGGGATGATCAAGGTCAAGGACGACGGCTTGGAGGTTCAAGTGCTGACCGGCGCCAAGACCCTGGCCGAAACCGGCTTTATAGTGGCTCCGGTATTTAACGGGAAAGATATCGTAATAAACAATAACCGTTAGAGCGGAAGGATCATTTTTAATTGAAGATGGCCAAGTTTGATGGGATTGATTTAGTTTTAGATTATAAGTTCGTGTTCAATAATAAGCAAACTGGCCTTGAATTAATGCTGATTGGTTAACATCTTGATTTGACGTATAAATTATTGACGATCAGTGATCCCGCGCCGATTTGGGGGGGCAGCTGGAAATCACCACCCTATGACGTATATATTTTATAATAGAAAAAACTTGACATGTTTCACGTTTTTATATATCAAAAAGCATTGTCCTGTAAATCTCAGGTCAATTATTTCCGGCGATCTAGGGCATGTTTTCAATTGGCTTTAGTCAGCCGGCCATCCCACTATGAATGGCAGGTGAGTAGCAGAGTGAGTAGCAGCCAAACTGGCATTGAAGTATCCGTCCGAGACAACGACGTCGAGCAGGCCCTGAAGGCGCTGAAGCGGAAAATCGCTCGCGATGGCCTTCTGAAACAGCTAAAAAGCAAAAAAGCTTATGAAAAGCCTAGTGAGCGCCGTAAGCGTAAAGAGAGAGAATCAAAGCGCCGTATCCGTAAAGCCATGGCTCGTCGAGCTAAACGCGCCGCCAGAGGACAGTAGGCTGACTATCAGGCCGCTTCCGCCCTGTAGCCGAATACGTGTTTTTATTTGAACCCGGATTCCAAGGAACCGATCCTTCGGAACCCGGGTTTTTCATGAAGTTAATCAATTTGGGTTCAATCACCCGAAACTCATTTAGTCATCAGATAATCTTGTCTAATTGATACCCCGCGATTTACCGCGGGGTACTTTATTTCAGATGCGAAACGATGATGTCCCGCAACTCTGCTTCCCGGCCGTTAAAAAAATGGTCGGTTCCTTCGATGATCACGGGTTCCACTGGTTGCTTCAATCCGCGACCGAAATTGAGAACCTGGTCCGGTGGACCGATTTGGTCCTTTTGACCGCAAATGATCAAACTCACCGCGGTTTCATTCGGCACGTCATTAAAATTCATCATCGCCACCGGCGGAGCGATCATCACCAACTGGCTGACCCCTATTAGGGTCAGTCTGGGCCAGGCCCGGGCCGCCACCCATGCACCAAAGGAATATCCGATCACCACCGGCGGCTTGATATCCTGCTCCGCTAGAAATTGAACCGCGGCCAGTAAGTCTTCCTGTTCGCCGATACCGTTGTCATATTTGCCCAAACTATCTTCCACGCCTCGAAAATTAAAACATAATCCAGTCCAGGCGGCCTGATTCAAGGCACCCATGGCGGCCTGGACAACTTTATTATACATACTGCCGCCATAGAGAGGATGAGGATGGGTCACAATGCCGCTTTTGGAGGTGGATTTTCTAACCAGAATTCCTTCCAACCGAATGTCACCTACCGGGATAGTTATCTTTTCACGCATGAGATACCTCAAAACAGGTCGGTTTTGACCTTGAGCTTTAATGTTTTAATACAACCGGGCATGAGTTTAGCAATCTCTTGAACCAAAATAACAGGTTGAAAGATAGCGGTCAAGGTTGGATATTTTACACCGGATCGAGCGAAAAAGATGTTTGCTAAAACCATAAAAATAGGATAATTTTTAGATTAATAGTTGCTTATAATTATCGAAAGCAATCATATAGAACTTCACAACCGACATAGTTGTGTGTGCCAAGGAGAAAAAAATGCCAGGATCTATTAAAGCCAGAGCAATGCGGTATGAAGATTTGGACGATATCATTCAGATAGACTCCAAAATCCTCGGCCATACTCGACCGGAATTTTGGCGGATGAAGATGGAACTGGCGGAAAAACGGTCCATGATCTCCTTGGTGGCGGAAACGGAAGGCCGGATCGTCGGATTTATCTTGAGTGAAACCAGTGACTGGGAGTATGGAGTTCCGGCTATGGTCGGCTGGCTTGACACCATCGGTGTGCTGCCGGAATTTCGGAAAAAGGGTATCGCCAATCTCTTGGCGACCGAAATGATAAATGCTTTAAGGAAACTCGGAGTGAAAAAGATTTACACCATGGTCGATTGGCGATCCTTGGATATGCTGAAATTTTTCAATTCGCTCGGATTCAATAAGGGGGAGTTGATCAATCTGGAATTGGACATTTAATCCAGGCGACGTGAACACAGGACACCATCCGCTGAGGCCGGAGGGAAAGTATGCCCGAAGGATCATGCTGAAAAATGAAATAAAGCAGCCGAACCGGCTGCTTTATTTCTATCTGAGGCCAGTAGCGGGCCTTACTCGGCCGTAGTCGTTTTCGTCTCGGTAGGAGTGGCGGTTGCCGCGCTGGTTTCGGTGCCCTGTTTCGTCGATTTGTCACTCTTGGCGGTCGAGGTGGAGTTCTTGCTGGCGTAATCCGTAACGTACCAACCTGAACCTTTCAGATGGAAAGTATTCTGGCTCATGACTTTTTTGACTTTCCCGCCACAAGAGGGACATGTCTTGAGGGGCGGGTCGGAAAATTTTTGGATTTCTTCGGTAATCTGGCTACAAGCCTTGCATTGGTATTCATATATGGGCATGACTCATGCACCTCCCATTAGCTGTTCGTGCCTTAAAATAATCATTTTTAAGCTGCTGTCAAGACTTGGTTGTATATTTCGTTGTCGGCCATGAATTTTTTTAGAAAAAACGGCTTCTCAACGCAGATTTGACCAAGCGGATAATAAAAATCTTCAGCTTCTTCCTTGTGGAGATTTCTTATCGCTCGCGCCTGGGAGCTTCAATTAGGGCTTGTTCGTCTCCTTGACAGAGCCATGACCACCCATTAGACTAATATCATGGTTCTAAAACTACTAGCCAGGGATTTATATCTTCTGGAAAGACAAGTGGAAGACATCACCAAAAGGTTGGGCCTGACGGCTACTCCGTCGGAGAGATCGGCCTTGGAAGACCAGTTACGTCGAACGACCGCGGAACGTGATGAATTGCGCGGCCGGCTGGAGTCCCAAAAGACTCCTCCCACCTATCGGACCACATTTCGGTAAGCGGATATGAAAACCAGGCCTTCCTTGGATTTTAGGCCATGAATGCGTCTTTATTCTTATCTTCATGATCCGGACTAAAGAGAGTCTGCCCGGCCGGCGGCAGACCAGTCATTGAGCATCTGCCGGGGTGAACCGAGAAAATGAGACGGTGAATTTCCCTGAGCGATGGAATTTTGTTCGGCAAAGAGCCGGAAAATGTAATGCTCATGAGATCGAAGAGATCTAGGGGAAGAAACCAGCGAGCCGAAATCGTGTTTGAAATGGGTAAACACCGATAGGGAGGATTATTTAGTCGGGTTGATCTTTTTAAAAGACCGGAACTTCAGTGCGCCTTCCGCTTTCAGTTCCAGAGTGATTTCCAGTGGGTCGAGACGCCAGATAAGTATTTTATCATTCGGCCCTACAGGTTCGATCTTGGTGGGAGGACCATACTTGCTCGTGATGATATTTTGAAGCTTTAAACCTAAGGCGCGTTCATTATAGGTCATGGCCACGGCGCATAAACGTTCCGAGCAGAAACCGTAGTAGATCTGATCGATGGTCCATTGGTCTAAGCTACAAAAATCGTTCTTTTTCTTGTAAATTTTAACTTTGGCGTAGGGATCGACCGGGATGGCCTCCTCAAACTCACTCAGTTTCGTTCCCCAGGGGATGTTTTTGAATCCGTTTCCCGCATCCCAGCAGTCGGCGGAACTTTTCGGTCGATTCAACCATCCACAAGCAGATAGTAGACACACGGCACAAGACGCGACGATCAGCCATTTGGTAAACTTACACATGACCGGTAGAATAACCATTCTTTAAAAGGACGTCAATCATTTGGCCGACAACTTTCGAACTTCCCCTGGGACATTGATGTCGCCATTTCTGATAATCTGGCCAACTAGCCAAAAATGATTGTAATATTGACAGTGATTTGGCAGTATTGAAAAAATAATTCTTTATGCGAGGGTTGCTCATGCGGTTGCGAACCAAATTCTGGTTTGAGGACGATATAGGTGAACCGGTATTCGGTGAAGGCCGTCGCCGGATTCTTGAGTTAATAGACGAAGTTGGCTCCATGCAGGCCGCCGCCAAGATTCTGAACATGTCTTATCGCGGAGTATGGGCCCGAGTCAAGGCCACGGAGCAGCGCCTGGGAATCAAGCTGGTGGAAACCACGGTCGGCCGAAGCAAGGATCATGGCAGCCGCTTGACCCCGGAAGCTCGTAAACTGCTCCAGGATTATAAGATTCTCAATCACAAGGGTGTTACTTTCATGAATGACTTGTTCCAAGAAGTCATGCATGGCAGAGTCTCCATGGAGCCATCCACCATTCCGGTAATCGCCGTGGTCGGTCGGGGCGGAGTTGGCAAAACCGCTTTGATCACCGACCTGGTGAAGGAATGGGCTAAACGCGGCCGCCGGGTTGGAGTCATTCGTCTGGCGGATGAAGAGGTGGATCGCCAGGATGAAAAAGACGGAGAGTCGATGGCCGGAGCTGCTTGCCACTTGACCGTGGGACAGTCGGAAGTTCGCATGAAACTCGCTTCTCCGGCTGATCTCACGCCGGAGAGTCTAGCCGCCAATTACTGCCTGGGATGTGATTTGGCGGTGGTTGAATCTCGAAACCGGCAGCACCTGCCGACGATTGAAGTATTCACCCACAAATCCGGCACAGGCTTATTAACCAGAAAATCCAAGCACCTTTTAGCGGTAGTTGGAGATAGTCCTTCCGGTCTTAAGGATAAACCATGTTTTAATCGTGATGATCTCTCGCCTTTAGTGGAGTTGGTGGAAGAAGAAATTATGAAGACCGTCATGGTCGCTCGTCCGGTGGAGTTGACCGTCAATGGCCGCCGGGTGCCTCTGCTGACTTTCGTCCAGGATTTAATGGCCAATACGGTGATCGGGTTGGTGTCTTCGTTGAAATCGTGTGAAAATCCTCATGAAATACGCTTGCAAATCAGGAGTTTGCCTCATGCCGATTCCGAGGAGGAGGAAGCGCACCCTCAAGTGTGAAAAGAGAGCCGGCGGTCGGAGAGGCAAGACCGCAAATGACTTCATGCCGGCTCAAAAATAAAAATACTTTCGTGTTTTACATGTTGAATCTTCCTGGCAGCGATCTGCCAGGAAGATCGACTCTTCGAAGTCGAATGTCGCGGTTTGGTAAAATTTATTATCAGTTGGACTTGGCCCTGGTCCAGGCCTCATCCACAATCCGCAGGTCTTTGCCCAAGTCTTTAGTGAAATGCAGGGTTTTCATCACTTCCGGCGATGGATAGATGTTGGGATTTTTCAAGTCATCCGGATTAATGAAAGCCATCGAAGCTTCATTAGGGGTGGCATATTGGTTATAATTGGATAATTCAGCCCCGTTTTTGGGATCCAAAACGAAATTTATCCACTTATGCGCCGCTTCGACATTGGGAGCCTTGGCCGGGATGCACATGGAATCAAACCATATTTCACTGCCTTCCTTGGGCACGGTGAAGATCAAATTCCCGGTCTTATCTTCACTGATGGCCCTTAAAGCATCGCCATTGTAGACAACCGCGGCTACGGCCGTTCCGGCGACCACATCATTTTTGCCTCCCACGCCCGCTTTGAATCCAAGACAATTTTTGTTCTTTTTGGTTTCGATCAATAGATCGCTGGCCGCTTTAAGTTCTTCAGGTTTGGTGCTGTTAAAGTCGTATCCTTTATATAGTAAGGGGATACCCATCTGCTCCCGGACTGAATCGATCAGCCAGAACGGCCCTATTTCTTTTTTGGGGTCAAAAATCATAGCCCAGGTGTTTTCGAAATTTTTGACTTTGTCTTTACGATACATCAGACCAACCGTACCCCACTGCCAAGCCACGGAGTATTTATTGCCCGTGTCGTAATTAGTCTTTTTGAACATTTCCTTAAGATTTTTGAGATTGGTCAGATCGGCTTGTTTAAGAGGTTGGATCAATTTCAGAGTAATCAAACTGGGAAGAATATAATCCGAAGGAACTATGATATCATACTGACTGGTGGCGCCGGCCTGGAGTTTGGCCAACATTTCTTCATTGTTTTCATAATAATCCAGGCGGACCTTGATGCCGGTTTGTTTTTCAAAGTTTTTCCACAACGACTCCGGCATATACTCCGACCAGATAAAAATGTTAAGTTCCTTGTCGGCCGCTCCAGCGGTTCCGGCCATTAATACCGTTAACACCAGCATCAGCAGAATTAGTCTTTTCATGGCTATCCTCCAAAAAAGAATGAGTCCCGGAGTTATTTTTTCCGGGTGAAACGCTCGGTAATGATAACCAGTCCGACGGTAATGAGTACGACTAATGTGGATAAAGCATGAATTTCCGGAGTTACCCCTCGTCGGACCGCCGCATAGATGAACAGGGGTAGAGTAGTGGATTCCGGACCGGCTGTAAAGAAACTTATGACGAAATCATCAAGCGACAGAGTAAAGGCTAGCATGGCCCCGGCCACGATGCCGGGCATGAGAAGGGGTAGTGTAATCCGTCGCAACAGATACCATGAATCGGCAAAAAGATCGCGCGCGGCCTCTTCCAGGTCCCGGCTGATGGCGACTAACCGACTACGGACCACCATGGCCACGAAAGCCACTTGAAAGGTGATATGGCCAAGGATCATCGTAAAAAGTCCGGGTTCAAAAGCAGTGGAAACGATCCTTAGGATGCCGAAGGCCACCACCAGGGCGGCCGCCAGGACGATATCCGGGATGACCACCGGAATATGAAGAATTATGTCAAGAATAGTATTGGTTTTTCTGTTCCAAGGGAAGCGATCCAAGCCGATAGCCAGGATGGTGCCTAAAATAGTGGCCGCAATCGTGGACACCACCGCTAATAGCAAAGTATTCCAGGCGGCGATCAGCACATATTCATTTTGGAAAAGTTTTAAGTACCAGTCCAGGGTAAAGCCATGCCAGACCAATCCGAGGCGAGTGGAGTTCACGGAATATATTCCTATGGCCACCAGAGGTAGATATAAGAACCCCAAAGTCAACAAGGCTAGAGAAGTGATGATCGGGTTGGACCGGGTCATATCAATTCTACTCCACGGCCTCTGCGGCGATATACACGCAGGCTGATCATGGTCAGAAGGATCAAACACAGGCTGATAGCCGCGCCGAAAGGCCAATCACGACTGGAACCGAATTGCTGTTGAATCAGGTTCCCGACCAGCATGTATTTAGCCCCGCCTAGCAGGTCTGGGATCACGAACATGCCCATGGCCGGGACGAAAGTCAAAACCACACCCACGGACAAGCCGGGCAAAGTCTGTGGTAATATCGCCTGGGTAAAGACTCGAAACCGAGAAGCATAAAGATCCTGGGCCGCCTCGACGAGAGACCAGTCGATTCTCTCCACGCTGGCATACAAGGGCAGAGCGACAAACGGTAAAAAATCGGCAACCATGCCTAAATAGACCGCGATAATACCGGGATATAAAGGCGCCCCTTCGGAGATGACGCCCAGCCAGGAAGCCAATTTCGCCGCCGGCCATTCGGGGGCCAGGATGAGGAACCAGGCGTAGGTTCGTATGACCATGTTCGTCCAAAATGGAATAATGACCAGGGTCAGCCATAGATAACGTTTATGACCAGGCTGCCGGGCGATAAAAAAACACAAGGGATAGGACAGGGCTACGGAAATAGTGGTGGTTATCAGGGCCACCCAGGCTGATCGGAGGACGATAAGCATATAGTCCGCCGTCCAACCCAGAAGGCCGAAGCCTAGCAAACGTTGGTAATTATCGCCGGTGAATTCCCAGATAATTTCGCCGTACGCCCCTCTGGTCGCCAGACTGACCACTATCAAGGTCAGACCGGGCAGGATTAGAAAGACCAAAAGCCAGATCAGGCCCGGGGCCAGGAAAAGAAGTCCCCGCCGGGTCAGGCTGCGCCTGGTAGTCAATTCTCCGTACCAAACCAGGAACAGATTAGTCATTAAGGATCACCAAGTCTCCCGGTTCCAGTTCCAGCCAAGTTTCATCGCCGGGTTTGAAATGCTTGTAAGCATTGGTCCGGACTCTCAAAGGGCCTGGATCCAGCCAATAGTCCCTATCCGTCCCCCGGTAAATGGCTTCCCGGATCGTCGCCCTGATTCCGTTTACAGAAGGAGCCGTTTCCCGGATGTTGATCCATTCCGGTCGTATGGCTATAAGACCTTGGGTCCAAGGCGGTTGTTTCTCTAAACGCAGGAATCCGATTTCTGTTTCCACTCCAGAGTCAGCCGTTCGACCTTGAAGGATATTAGCCGCGCCGAGGAATTCGGCTACGAATCTGTTACACGGATTATCGTAGACTTCCTGAGGGGTTCCGAATTGAACCACTTGACCTCCGCGCATGACCGCAATACGGTCGGAACAGACTAAAGCCTCTGCTTGGTCATGAGTTACCATAATGAAAGTGTCGCCGAATTTGCGTTGCAGCTGCCTGACATCTTCCTGGACCTGGGCTCGTAACCGGGCATCCAGGGCGCTCATCGGTTCATCCAAAAGCAAAACTTTAGGCTCGTTTACCAGGGCTCGGGCCAAAGCCACTCGCTGTTGCTGACCTCCGGAAATCTGGTGGGGGAATCTCTGGGCCAAATCCATAATACCCAACATGTCCAGACGGCGCTGAACGCGCCGCTTGATTTCGCCTTCAGGAAATTTGCGGGATTTCAGACCAAAGGCCACATTTTCATAAGTGGTCAAATGAGGTAAAAGAGCATAG
>JADFXS010000094.1:0-4451 GCA_015233515.1 Deltaproteobacteria bacterium
TCCGAATGTTTCCGGCCAGGCATAGCTACAAATCTTTTCCAAAGTTTTAGCTGATATCCCTTTGACGGTCGTCCCTTTATTTTCCTGCAGCCTGGCTAAAAAGTGATCCACCAGGAGGGGGACATCTTCCTTTCTTTCTCGAAGCGGCGGCACGGTTATAGGAATGACGTTAAGGCGATAATACAGGTCTTCTCGAAAACGCCCGGCTTGAACCGCTTGGGTCAAGTCCTTGTTCGTGGCCGTGATGACTCTGATATCGACTTTGATGGTTTTACCGCCGCCGATGCGTTCGATTTCATGTTCCTGCAGGGCCCGGAGGATCTTGACCTGGAGCTTGGGACTCATATCGCCGATTTCATCGAGGAAAATAGTCCCACCGTCCGCCATTTCGAATCGACCGATTCTAGTTCGGATCGCGCTGGTAAAAGCGCCTTTTTCATGGCCGAATAGTTCGCTTTCCAGAAGCTCTTCCGGAATGGCTCCGCAATTGACCGGGATCAATGGTTTATTTCGACGTCGGCTGCCCTGATGAATGGCGCGGGCAATCAACTCCTTGCCCGTCCCTGATTCGCCGTAGATCATAACGGTGCTGTCTGTTTGGGCGACTTTGTCCACCAAACGAAACACATCGCGAATTGGCTTGCTCTGGCCGATGATGTGGTCAAATCGGCCCATCGGTTTGGATGAACCTGCAATTTGAAGGTCCAATTCCGGGGGCAGAAGCCTGTTCAGGCATTCAGCCAAATCGTCAAGGTCAATCGGGGTGGGCAGAAAATCAAAAGCGCCCTCGCGCAAAGCTCGAGAAGCGCTTCGGACCGAAGAGTCCGAGGATATCAGGACCACCTTGGTTCCCGGATATTCGGTCGAAACGTGACCTAGTAATTCCCATCCATTTATCTTGGGTAATTCCGCTTCGAGTATAATCAGGAGCCAATTCCGTTTGGTAATCAGTTCCATGGCGCCGGCGCCGTCGGAAACGGTGGAAATTTTTTCCAACCGATCCATGATTGCCGTTTCTATTTGTTTGGCCACGCTTGAATCGCTGTGGGCAATTAACACTGATTTCATCAAATATGGTCGACCCCAATGTCTAGGAATCAAAGTCCCGGTTGAAACCCGGGAGTTAACACCGATAATTTCGGTTGCTTTCTATAATGATAATATTTTGACGCTGTGGGAGCAATGGTTTTTTAAGATTGAAAAGTCTAACGTTTCAGTCTTGGGTCCAAGGAATCTCTAATTCCTTCACCCAGCAGGTTGTAGCCCAGCACGGTGATCAGAATGGCTAACCCGGGAAATACGCTCAACCACCAGGCAAAGGAGATATTGTCTTTGCCTTCGGTCAGGATATTGCCCCAGGAAGGAGTGGGCGGTTGAACACCAATGCCGAGAAAGCTCAAGGCGCTTTCGGTCAAAATGGCCCCGGCTATGCCCAGGGTGGCGGAAACCAGCACCGGAGCCAGAGCATTCGGCAATATATGACGAAAGATAATCCGCAGGTCGGATGCGCCCATGGTTCGAGCCGCCTGGACGAAATCGCGGTTTTTCAGCGTCAGAAATTCGGCTCTGACAAACCGGGCGACTCCCATCCAACCGGTAATGCCGATAACGATCATCACATTCCAGATGGATGGCTCCAAAATGGCTATAACCGCCAGAATCAGGAAAAATGCGGGAAAACAAAGCATCAGGTCCACGAAACGCATAATGAGCGAATCTATAAAGCCGCCGTAATACCCGGCGATAGCTCCAAAAAAAATACCGATCAACGTGGCGATCCCCACGGCGACAAATCCGACCTTCAATGAGATGCGGGCTCCCCACAGCATTCGAGACAAAACATCCCGGCCGAGTGAATCGGTACCCAGGAGATGAGTGCGGGACGGACCTTCAAGGCGAGCGGCAACATCAATAAAATCAGGGTCATGGGTTGACAGCCATGGAGCCAGGAAGGAAATCAGGAACAAAAACACTACCACCACTCCACCGGCCAAGGCTAAACGGTTGGTCTTTAATCCGCGCCAGAATTCAGTTCCCGGTCCGCCGTTCATTTTCCTACCAATTTTACGGTCGATAAAATGATCATCAGGCCCATTGACATAATTCTATCCCAAGTCGGGTGTCGGCGGGAAGGCTCTCGCCTGATATCGGTTATATACATCATTGACCGACCCGGATTCGCGGATCGGCGAGGGCGTAACCGATATCGGCCAGCAGGTTGCCGGCCAAGGTCAATACGGCGCCCATGACCAAGCCACCCATGACTAAAGGATAATCGCGACTCATGACCGCGGAATAAAAAAGTTGGCCCATGCCTGGAATGGCATAGATGGATTCGAAAATAACACTACCTCCGATCAAGCCCGGAACGGAAAGGCCCAGGATGGTGATGACCGGCATCAGGGCATTTCGGAGGGCGTGTTTGTAAATCACCACGGTTTCTCTCAAGCCTTTGGCGCGGGCCGTGACGATATAATCTTGGCGGATTACTTCCAGCATATTGGCCCGCATATAGCGGCTTAGACCGGCCAAACCGCCGAAGGCCGATAGCAAAACCGGCATGATCAAATGGGCTAAGCGATCCCATAGCCGGCCCGCCAAGGTCAATTGGTCATAATTTAGGGATTTCAAACCGGAGATAGGCAACCACTCCAGGGTGACTCCGAAAAGGATCATCAATAGCAAGGCCAGCCAAAAAGTCGGAGTGGCGAAACCAAGAAAGACGAAGACCGTGGTCCCGCGATCAAACAGGCTGCCTTGATGAGTGGCCGAATACACGCCGATGGGAATGGCGAAGAGAAAGATGATCGCCATGGACAATAGATTGAGGATGATGGTTACCGGCAATCTTTGCGCGATTTTGGTAATGACCGGTTCGCGATCCGGGGCGAAAGACCGGCCGAAGTCCAATACGGATAAACGTTTCAGCCAATTCCAATATTGAACATGGACCGGTTTGTCCAGGCCGTACAGCTCTTCCAGCCGTTTCTTGGCTTCCAGGCTGGCTTTGGGATTCAGGTCGGTGGCCATATCCGTGGGTTTGCCCGGGGCCAGGTGTATGACACCGAAAGAGATGACAGTGATGCCCACCAACAAGGGAATCATCAACAATATACGCTTGATCAGGTAAACGGTCACAGGTCATTCACTATGATATTTCTGTAGATTTTTCGGGACAAACCACTTGATGAAATTGTAGCCGATACCGGCCGGAGCCGGAACAATGCCCTGGAAGCGGGAAGCCACCACCGGCAAGGCATCGGGCGCATATAAAAAGACATATGGCGCGTCCTCCTTTAATATTTCCTGAAGGCGATCATAAGCCGTTTTTCTTTTGGCTTGATCAAACGTGTACCGACCTTCGTCGATTAATCGGTCGACTTCTTCGTTTTTATAAGAAATATGATTCAACTCCCCGGGTTTGGTCTTGGAGGAATTCCAGACATCGTAAAGGTCCGGGTCCAAGGGAATCGACCAGCCTAAAATAACGGCTTCAAAATTCTTTTTATCTATGAATTCTTTTAGAAAAGCCGCCCATTCGATCGTCCGGACCTTGACTCTGATTCCGATGTCCTTAAGCCGTTGCTGAATAATCAGACCACAGTTCTCGCGTTGCTTATTACCTTGGTTGGTTATGATCGTAAACTCGAATGGTTGACCGTTACGTTTCAGGACGCCTTCGTGGTTCTCGTCCGTCCAACCGGCTTCGCGCAAGAGTTGTCTGGCTTTTTCCTGGTCAAAAGGGTAGGCCGTCACTTTTTCGTTGTATGGCCACGTTCCCGGTTTGTATGGGCCGTTAGCCACTTGACCCAAGCCCAGCAAGACTCCTTGGACGATTTCTTCCTTGTTTATGGCGTAGGCAATCGCTTGACGGACTCGGCGGTCTTGGAACTTGGGATCCAGAATATTGAAGCCCAGGTAGGTATAACCAGACGACAGATAACGGTATTTGCTGAAATTTTTTTGAAAATCCTTTGAATTGGTTTCCTTGTTGTATTGGGTGGGAGTCAAGGCCATCTGATCCAAGCCGCCGCTTTTCAGTTCCAAAAACATGGTGGCTTGGTCAGGTATGACCCTGGTGATGACTCGGGAGACATAGGCCCGACCTTCGAAATATTCAGGGTTGACGCTCAGAGTTATCCGCTGGCCTGTTTCCCATTCTTTAAAAATATACGGCCCGGTGCCTACAGGGCGCTTGGCCAGTTCGCTGGTGGTGATGTCCTTGCCTTCCAGCAAATGAGCGGGCATGACCGGGAAGGACCAGGAGAGCAGGGCCGGGGCAAAGGGGCGGGGGTAGGTCACTCGGAAGGTGTAGTCATCCAGGACTTCGGCTTTTTGAACTTGCTTGAAATCCTCGGAATAAGCCGTGGGAGTTTTGGGATCCACCATCACTTGGTAGGAAAAGAGACAATCTTTAGCCGTAAAGGGATGACCATCATGCCATTTGACAC
>JADFXS010000094.1:4510-4955 GCA_015233515.1 Deltaproteobacteria bacterium
TTTCCGCCAGGTCGCCGACCACGTTCAGATCCTTGTCCGTTTTGACCAAGCCGTTGTATATCAGGTTGTTAATGGACGAGGAGGAGGAATCGGACGACAGGGCGGGGATCAGATTGGAAGCGTCACCTATGGTCCCTTCAACCATGGTGTCGCCGTAGGCCGGCGCGTTATCCGGCGCCGGCGTCGTTTCCTGGGCCTTGACGGTTGAATTGGTGGAACTGTCGTTTTTGTTGGGTTGATCCTGGCAGCCGACCTGGAAAAAAAGAAAAACGGCGAACATCGAAAGAGCGGCAACGATTTCCAGGCGGCCTATCAGAACTCGGACCGCCCGCTTGAAAAACGCCGGATCGATGAAACTAATTTTAATGATATCGAGGAAATTCATATCCATTCCTTACCTGGGATGTTCAGTGAAACAAATGAAGGTTACCATAAAAAACATATG
>JADFXS010000094.1:4982-9602 GCA_015233515.1 Deltaproteobacteria bacterium
GCAGAGGTAATTCCACTTGCTCCGGTTCAGGGCCAGGGACGGTTAGCGGAATGGCATTTTTTTCAGGTTCAGCCTCGAGCCAGGAAAGGTGATCGCATGATATAAGCCATCCGAAATGAAGGCCGAAAATTAGCAAATTTATGAAATTTTAATTATTTAGAAAGAAAAGCGGCTGATCGGAGTCGATGAAAATAGATTGCTCGGTGGGCGGAATGGTGATAAATTTAAAAGTTACGTTACGGTTTTGTGAACAGGCAAGCGAGCGTATCACCCGTAGCTTGCCGCCGAGTTGGCGAGCAAAAAATTAAAAAAATTTCGTTCCTCACATATCGAAGATTCCTCTCAGCTTGCCGCGAGGAGCTTCAATAGTCAACCGGATTGTAGGTTGAATTTATATGATTGAACCGGACCTTTTTGCACCCGCCATTTACACGGTCAGCGATCTGACTCGCCGGCTGGCCGCCTTGATCGAGCAGAGCTTTGCCCAAGTCAAGCTCATCGGGGAAATATCCAATCTACGCCAACCCGGCTCCGGTCATTTTTATTTTGTTTTAAAAGACGATCAAGCTCAAATCAGAGCGGTCATGTTTCGGGCTCAGCAACGATACCTGGCCTTTGAACCGGCCGAAGGCCAGGAAGTATTAGTCCATGGACGTCTGACCGTATACCAGCCTCGAGGGGAATACCAGATTATTATCGAATATATGGAACCTCGAGGGGAAGGGGCCTTGCGGCTGGCTTTGGAAAAACTGAAAGTCAAGCTGGCGACCGAAGGACTCTTTGAACCGGCGCGCAAGAAGAAACTTCCTTTTCTGCCCCGACGAGTGGCGGTGGTTACTTCACCCACCGGCGCGGCGGTTCGAGATTTTATTCGAGTCGCCTATAGACGTTTTGACCAGGCCTGGTTGTCCATCTATCCGGTGCGGGTCCAGGGGGTTGGGGCAGCGGAAGAAATCGCGATGGCTATAAACCAGATCAACACTTGGGGTGGATTCGACATCATCGTTTTGACTCGGGGTGGCGGATCCCTAGAGGATTTATGGGCTTTTAACGAGGAAGTTCTGGCTCGGGCCGTGGCCGCCTCCGAAATTCCGGTAGTATCGGCCGTCGGCCATGAAATCGATTATACTATTGCTGATCTAGTCAGCGATCTTAGAGCTCCCACCCCATCCGCCGCCGCGGAATTGATCTTTCACGATAAGACCGCGCTAATGGATATCTTAGACAAGGATAGCCGGCGGTTGGCCAATGTGGCCCGTAACCGGCTGGCTTTTAGTCGTGAACGGCTGGCCCACCAATGGACTCGTCTGGGCCGTTTTCGTCGATCGATTTTCGACGGAAGACTGCGCTTGGATCATTTGACCGAAGATTTAATCCGAACCGTCCAGGCCGGATTAAGGCAACAACAGTCGGCGCTGCAACGGATTCAGGTTCGGATGTCCCGGCATCACCCTTTCCAGCGGCTGCGCATGAATCATTTTCGCTGGGAGACCTTGACCGACAGACTTCGACGTCAAGCCAAGGAAATCCCCGAAAGATGGGGCGAACGGCTGTCTCGTCTGACCGGCCGTCTGTCCGATCTTAGCCCTTTGAACGTCCTGAAACGCGGTTACGCCCTGGTTCGCCGACCCCCGTCCATGACCGTGGTCAGTTCGACCGCAGATGTGGAGCCGGGGGAAAAATTGATGGTCAATTTGGCTCAAGGCCGGATGGACGTAACCGTGGAAGAGGTTTTCTTGTGAGCGCAATGAAAAAAAAGGAAATGGCCTTTGAAGACGGGCTGACTCGCCTGGAAGAAATAATTCAACAGTTGGAGGGAGGCGCCCTGGACCTGGACCGGTCCTTGAGCCTTTTCGAGGATGGAATCAAACTGTCTCGCCAACTGAACCAGAAATTGACCCAGGCGGAAAAAAAATTGGAACTGCTATTGAAAGACGAAAACGGTCAACTGGAAGTCGCGGAATTTCCGGTCGATCCGGATGAGCCTGAAAATGTTTGATTTTGATCTTCAAGCCTATCTCAAGGAAAAAGGCAACTTAATCGATCTGGCCTTGGACCGCGTCCTGCCGCCTCTGCAAATACTGGGGCTTGGCCGTTTGGTGGAAGCGATGCGCTACAGCCTGTTGGCTCCGGGCAAACGCCTCCGGCCGGTTTTATGCCTGGCCGGAGCGGAAGCAGTGGGCGGGTCGGCCTCCATGGCCATGCCGGCGGCTTTAGCCCTGGAAATCATCCACGCTTATTCTCTTGTTCATGACGACTTGCCGGCCATGGATAACGACGATTTGAGGCGAGGGCTGCCGACCAACCATGTCGTTTACGGTGAAGGGTTGGCCATTCTGGCCGGCGATGGTTTGCTGACCTTAGCCTTTGAAATCCTGGCTCAAGCCGGGGTCGATCACGCCGCGGACCCGAAGCGAATCTTGAAGACCATGGTTGTTATCGCCCAAGCCGCCGGATATCGAGGCATGGTCGGCGGACAAGCCCTGGATTTGGCTTTGGAAGGGCAACCGGCGGACGAAGAGCAAATCGCCTCCTTACATGCTTACAAAACCGGCGCGCTTATCGCCGCCGCCGTCACCTCCGGCGCCATCATGGCCGGAGCCGATCAAGAACAAATCGCCTGGCTTCACGGGTACGGACGTAAACTTGGCCTGGCTTTTCAAATAGTCGACGATATTTTGGATATTGAAGGAAAAACCGAGATATTAGGCAAAAAAGTCGGCGTGGACCAAAAACGGGGCAAGACCACCTATCCCAAAGTTGTTGGTCTAACCAGAGCCAAAGCCATGGCCCAACGGCTGCTGGAAGAGGCCTCATCCGACTTGGCCGACCGGGGATCGTCCGTGGAACCTCTAAGGGCCATATGCCGTTATCTCTTGACCAGAAAGAAATAAAATGCCCAGATTATTGGACAATATCAATTCGCCTAAAGATTTGCGCAAGCTGCCGGTCGAAGACCTGCCACGCCTGGCCAGGGAGATACGCCAGGAGATCATCTCCGTGGTCTCCCGTAACGGAGGACATCTCGCGCCTTCCCTGGGGGTGGTGGAGCTGACCATTGCTCTTCATTATGTCTACGACACTCCGGTTGATAAAATCGTCTGGGATGTGGGCCATCAAAGCTACGCCCATAAGATTTTGACCGGCCGTCGAGATCGATTCAAGACCATCCGTCGGCGAGGAGGACTATCCGGCTTTCCTAAGAGAAACGAAAGTGAATACGACACTTTTGACACCGGGCATTCATCAACATCCATTTCCGCCGCATTGGGCATGTGTGTGGCTAAGGAACTGAAACGACAAAACGCCCGGGTCATCGCCGTGATCGGCGACGGGTCGTTGACTGGTGGAATTGCTTTTGAAGGCCTGAACCAAGGCGGCGAGCTGGCCAAAAATCTGATTGTCGTTCTCAACGACAACGAAATGTCCATATCACCCAACGTGGGAGCTTTATCTTCTTTCTTAAGCCGGAAAATGACTCAGAAAGGATACGCGGCTTTCAAGCAAGCCGTTAAGGAATTCTTGGAAACCGTGCCCGGAGTCGGAGAAAGCGTCATCAAACTGGTGCAAAGGAGCGAAGCTTCATTCCGAGGATTCATCTCCCCCAGTTTTTTGTTCGAAGCGCTTAAATACGAATATATCGGCCCCATAAAGGGGCATCGCTTCGACCGGCTCCTCGAGGCTCTGACCAATGCCAAGCATTTGGAAGGCCCGACCTTGATCCATGTGGTCACGCAAAAAGGCAAAGGCTATGAACCCGCGGAAAAAAATCCAACCCATTATCATGGGGTCGGCGCCTTTCAAGTTGATACCGGTCAAGCCGCCAGTTCCGGATCCGGGATCACCTATACCGAGGTCTTTGGACGTTTCATGGTCGAGGCGGCCAAACGCAATAGTCGAATCGTCGCTATCACCGCGGCCATGCCTGAGGGCACCGGCTTGACCGGATTCGGCGATTTATATCCCGACCGCTTTTTTGATGTGGGTATTGCCGAACAACATGCCGTGACTTTCGCCGCTGGCTTGGCAGTGGAAGGTTTACGGCCGATAGTGGCGATCTATTCCACTTTTTTACAGAGGGCGTTCGACCAGATTTTTCATGATGTCTGCCTGATGAATCTTCCTGTCCTGTTCGCCCTTGATCGCGGTGGTCTGGTTGGGGAAGACGGTCCGACTCATCACGGGATCTTGGATTTATCTTATTTGCGGGCTTTGCCTAACATGGTCGTCATGACTCCCAAGGACGAACATGAATTGCCGGCCATGTTGGCTTTTGGACTGGAACACCCGGGACCGGCGGCTGTGCGGTATCCGCGTGGTCGAGGTCGGGGCGCGCCGAAGGGACCAAGCACTCCCGTGATTTTGGGTCGGGGAGAGTTGCTTCGAAGCGGCCGCGATCTGGCGATCATGGCGGTGGGAAGCATGGTATTTCCCGCTCTGGCCGCGGCTGGTATCCTGGCCGAGGAAGGGATCTAGGCCGTGGTTTTCAATGCCCGGTTTATCAAACCGTTTGATGAGGAATCGATCCTTGACTTGGCGAAAAAAACCGGTCGGGTCCGGTGCGTGGAAGAAAATAGTATCATCGGAGGGTTGGGCGCGGACGTCTGTGCACTGTTTAGC
>JADFXS010000095.1:0-7274 GCA_015233515.1 Deltaproteobacteria bacterium
TGGAACCAGCCTCTTATTCGACCGGGAGGTCGCGCGTTCCCAACCAGATAAAAAACATATTGTGAGCATCGGCAAAATAACCCCCAAAGGTTTTCGACATCCCATTCATGCGTTTTCTATCTATGACCCTAAGATACAAAACTGGCTTCGTAAACCTAGCGAAGAGGAACTTGCCGGCTTTATCATCAAGAAGAATCGTGCGCTGGAATATTTTTTTGGAAATGCTGAAAAGTATATCAGGCCGAATTTTTCCGTGGCGGAAAAAGAGCTGCTCCAGGCCGGAGAAGAATATTATAAAATAACCGGCCGGCATGATCTGGCCACTCAAAGGATTCTTGAATATATCAGTGAAAATCCTTTCCCGCCGCCATACTTTTTTGTTGAAGGAATGAGGATAGAAGGGAAACAAGGGGACCAGAAAATCTTTGGACTTTCACCCCTGGCCAGGAGACTTTTGGAAGCTTCGGACACTGAACTATACCAGGCGTTGGTCATCGATACCACCTGGGAGAAATTTTTTAATTTGGAGTGGGTTGAACCCGGCAGACCTTTGATTAGAATCGGCGATTACCCCGACGGTGTTTACAGTATTGTTCATGGGGCGGTGGATATTTTAGACGGCGACGGGAACCTGATATCCACCTTACAAGATGGAGAAATATTCGGTGAAATGGCTTTTTTTTCGTCGGACGGCCGGAGAACCGCCTCCGCCGTGGCCGCTTCGGATCTGGCGGTGCGGAAGATCAGCAATGAAGATTTCCAGAAACTGCCACAAGTAATTCAGAAGGCTTTAAAGAATTTGGCCCAGAAAAGATTAAAGGGGAAATAATCCGGGAAGAATTGCCAGGGTGGAGAGGTGATTGCCAAACCGCCCCTTGAGCCCGGCTTTGGGCCGGGCTTGCCCGCCACCGGCGGTTCGGCGCCGCGGTGGAAGGCGACCGCGAAATTCGGGATTATATGACCTAACCGTTGACTTTAAGCGCGGCCAGGAGTTCGGCCAAGACCCGTTCGGCTTCTTCCTCGGCCACCTGGCAGGTGCCGACCCGCTCATGCCCGCCGCCTCCGTAGTTGAGCATCAAGGCGCCCACGTCGGTTCGGCAGGTTTTATTGAAAATGCTGCGGCCCACGGTGAAGACCACTTTCTGTTTGGCCTTGCCCCAGAAAGCCCTAAGGGATACGTTTTGGTCGGGGTATAGGGCGTATTCGACAAACCGGTTGCCGCTGGGGATGTCCGTTACTTTCCGCAAGTCGATCACGATCACGTTTTCGTCGACCCGACTGTTGGCCAGGAGCATCTCCTGGTAAGCCGCTTCCTGTTTGAAGTAACGTTCGACCCGTTCCTTCACGTCCGGTATCTGTAATATCTCCTCCACGGATCGGGTGCGGCAATAGGTAATCATTCTCCTCATCAGCTCCAGGTTGCTGATACTGTAGTCCCGAGTCAGACCCAAACCGGTGCGGGCGTCCATGATAAAGGAAAGCATCACCCATCCCTTGGGATTCAGGACTTCCTGGACCGTGAAATCAGCGGAATCACTCCGGTCCACCGCGTCCATCAGTCCGCTCTCATCGTGCCGGCTGAATTTTTTGGCTCCGCCGAAGTAATCGTATATGACCCGAGCGCAACTCCGGGCCGCCCGGTAATTACCTTGAAAGCGAACCCCCGGAAACTGAGCCACGATGGAGTCGCGATCGAAGCGCACTTTTTCGCTGGAATGGTGGTCGAACCACATGCCGCACCCCGGTAGGTACGGAACATTGTCCCGGACATCGTTACCAGTCACTTCCACGAGACCGTCCTGGACGTCCTTGGGATGGACAAACTTATAATCGGTGATGAGGCCGATCTCCTCAAGCAATACAGCGCAAGCCAGCCCGTCGAAATCCGATCTGGTGACAAGTCTCACGAGGCCCTCCTCTTTTCTTTTTTCACTTTGTTCTCTTTCGACTTGCTGTAATTCGCCGCCTTCGAGTTACAGGGCACATAAATCCTTGCTGCAACGCTCGTTTCACGATTTTGGCTCCTCGACGTATAGTGAAATACGCCTGTGGGCCAAAATCGCTCCAACTTCGCGTTTCGCTAAGGATTTCTGCGCCAAGTCCGCGGATGGCGGTGGATTTGGGTATATTTCCAATAGCTATCATTATTCTTTTCATCCATCTCTCATGTTTCATTTTACGGGCACTAATTGGAATATTTTATGAAGTCCCGTGATGCCCTTCAATTTGAATAGTCCGACCAATCTGGTTTGGAAATGGTCCATATAATGCGGTTCAAGCGTTACGTTCTCGGTCACCAGAATTCTGTTTTCCAAAGGCATATCCTCTTTGGCCATTCCATTTTCAATCGGGATGAGGTCTTCGGCTTTAACGCCTTCCACCCGGAAAGTCATATTTACGGCCGTACCGTGTTTATCGCCGGTATCATCAGTCCGGGTCTCCCCAAAATTGATGGCAAACCGCAAGTTGATTTTTGACGCATTATCAACTTTTTGATTGTATTCTTTCAAATCGTCCAAAACATTCAAGGCGAAGCGCACGGAGTTACCCACCGTGGGAAAGGTAATCAGGAACCCATCGCCGGTGCTTTTTATAAATTGGTGGTTTTCCAGCTCCGCGATGGGAGTAACCAAGTCAAATAGTTTATGCAAAAGGTTCAACGCGAAATCGTCGCCGTACCGGGCGGCTATGTCCGTTGAATTACATACGTCCAGGACAAGGATGGCTTCGGTCGCGGGCGCGTCCCTGGCCGGGGTCGGCCGAAGGGGGCGACCGGAGGCGCTTGCGTCCTCGGGCTTGAATACTCTTCCGGTGATCTCCTTGAGGGCCTTGATCGACTCGTTGCGGATGTCTTCGTCCGGGTCGCTAAGACATCCTTTCAAATCAGGAACGGCTTCAACCGATTTCAAGGCGCTGAAGGCTTTGATCGTGGCCACGCGGACCCTTTTCTGGTCTTCATATAAAAATCGTCTAAGCGGTTTTATCACTTCAACTCCGCCTATTTCCGCCAGGGCGGATGGAATCGTCCCCTTGGTTTCCTCGTCATGGATCAAGGCCGCCAGGGGGCCGATAGCCCGTGGGTCTTTCAATTTGCCCAGGGCGATGACTGCCTTGTCCCGCACCCACCAGTCTTCGTCCTTTAATAGCTCAATGAGGGTGGCCAGAGCCGATAGATCGGGGACTTGGTTGAAGAATTCCACGACACATCGACGAAGATTGATATCTTTTTCGTGGGCCAGGCCGATGAAACTCTTGATGACGATATCCCCTTTCATTTCCGCGAGGGTATCGGTGGCGATCTGACGCACCCACCAGTCGGAATCCTTGATGGCTTGAATCAGAGCGGCGCTAGCCTTGGGGTCATGGATTTTGTTGAGCACTTCAACGGCGCAGCGCCGGACATTGACGTCTTCGTCGCCGAGCAGCTTCATGATGTCGGGAACAATATCGGCATCGGATATCTTGATGATGCAATCAATCGCCTCCTGACGCACCCTCATGTCATTATCTTTCAAAATAGCCAACATCGGACGTGAGGCCCGCTTATCGCCTATGACGCGCAAGGCTTCAATAATACTTCTTTTCACTTGGGAGTCGCGGGAGGTTAGCTTTGCAATCAAAGGCTCCACGGTTTGTGGATCCCCCATGCTCTCGATGATCCTTACGGCGGCGACGACCACCTGCACGGATTCGTCTTCAAGGGCTTTTAAAATCTGATATCTGGCTGCTTGGCCGCCCGTCTTGCCGAGGATCTTGAGAATATTCTTTTTAGTGGCCTGATCGCCGGTTCTATATTTATCGATCAGTATGGGAACGCAAGAATCGTCCTTGAGGCTGATTATGATATCCGTGGCCGTGTTTTTTGCCCTTAAGTCCGGGCGGTCAAGATAGGCGATCAAATACGGCAACGAAGATCTTTTCAGGCGTTTGAGAATAATATTTCTGGCAACCAGGCTGGTATCCGGTGAAGATATGAGGGACACGATGTTTTCCGCGTAAGCGTCTTCGCAGAGTTTTTCCAGGAGCAGTTCGGCTTTGTTCGGTTTCAGGTTTCTCTGTTGAATTTGTTCGATAACTTTGATAAAGGCGGCTTTTTGGAATTGACGAAGCTCGTCTATAATCTGTAATTCGTCTTTATTCGTTTCGGCTTTGGCGAATTCTTCGATGAGACGTTTTATCTTTCGGCCTTTTAGCAGCATCTGTTCCTCAACTATGAAAAAAAGCTGGATATGGCAGGTCTGGACCAAAAGATTTCATTGTTACTTAGATATCCCACTCATTTTTAATGAAATGATATGGTTCCGATCGGCGCCCCCTAGGGGCCGCGGGCTTGTAGCCCGGCGATTCATCGCCGGGAAATCGTTTCGCATATATAGCATTTTGTCGCGTAGCGACTGACTAATCCGGGGGTTGAAACCCACGGCTACCCTAAGTCAGAGGCTTTATGACTGCGTGCCAAAAAGAAATTTCCAATTAAACTCATTGATAGCCATCAAATCTTACCACTAGGTGCTAAAATAATCCATGGGGAGACCGGATAGCGCCGGCCGATTTATAGGGCAAATTCATTGGCAAAATTTAAAAGTCATAAACCTCCTGATATGATCGCCACGATAATTTCCGAATAATTTTGCCTGGTGAAATTTCCTTGACAAGCCTACCTAAGTTTATTACTTAATCCTAATAGTAATGTTAGCGAAATAATTGATTAAACGGCGGATGTCCGACGGTCGGAGGGATGGGGCCTCCGGCTGGGAAGAGCGCATGTTGCGCCTATCTAAAGCACCGCCGCTATGTTCCCGACGCCGATTTTAACCGACAATTTTTACGCGTCCAGGGTGCTATGCGTCCACTGAGGGGCATTTAATGACACAGACACCGGAAAAATTGGAAAATGAAACAAGTCATCACCCAAAAGGCTTGCTGAACCTGGGCCGTCTCATCGGGCGAGGTGTGGAAAAGGATTTGCTCCGCGCTTTTTTCGACCGGGTTCATCGGGGACATAAGCATCTGTGTCTGGTTTCCGGCTATGCGGGCATAGGTAAAACCGCCCTGGTACGGAGTATGGAACGGGATTTCCTCGGCGAGAGCGGCCGTTTTCTTTATGGTAAGTTCGACCAGTACCGCCGCAATGTTCCATATAGCGGCCTGATTATGGCTTTAAACAATCTGGTGGAGCAACTGGCGGTCTTGGGCAGGGAGGAAATCGAAAAGTTCCGGGCTGACATTTTCTCCCGCCTTGGTCGGGATTTGCCGCTGCTGGCCAGGCTGATCCCGGAAATGGCGACTATCCTTGGGCCTCTGCCGGCCCTGCCTGATGCCGATTTACCCGAAATTCGACACCGATTGGCAAAATCCATAGGCCTTTTTCTGGAGTCAACGGTCGCGCCCGGACAACCCCTGGTTCTTTTCCTGGACGACCTGCAATGGTCGGATCAGGCCAGCCTTCAAGTGATCGAAACCGCTCTGACCGATAACAATCTTAAATCTCTGCTTTTGATCGGCGCCTTTCGCGACAATGAAGTCGGCCCGATGCATCCCCTGGTCGCTTCCAGAACTCGTTTGATCGAAGAACCGGGCCTGGTGGAAAGCATTTGCCTGGAATCCTTCACCCCTGAGGAAACCGTGCTGATGGTCGGCGACGCGTTAAACCAAGAGCCGAATTCGGTTCAAGAGCTTGCGACTCGAATCTACAGTTTGACCGCGGGCAACCCTCTTCTGATCGGCCAATACCTGCAAGAAATTCACAAACAAGCCATTCTGGTCTTCGATGCCGGTCGAGGCCGCTGGACCTGGGACTGCCGGCGTTTGGAGTCCCTAGGCATCAGCAACCTGGCCGCGGATTTCATCGCCGGTCGAGTCAAGTTCTTGCCGGAAAAGACCCGTCGGACCGTGGAGAACGCCGCGGCCTGCGGCTTTCGGTTTGATCTGCAAACTTTGGCCGGTTTAGAGAAAGTATCGGTCCCGGAGATTAAGAGCAACCTGACTCCCGCGATCAAGGAGGGACTAATCGTCACGGACTCTGATTCCGCCCGGTCCGGCGGCGACCCTTCTCCGCCGCTCCAGGGCCAATTTCTGCATGATCGCATCCGCCAAGCCGCTTATGATCTCTCGACCGTCCAGCGGAAAAAAAACCTTCATCTGGCCATAGGTCGCTATTTACTGGCCCGATCCGAAGAGGGGGACTCTCCGGCCCGGCGCCTGGAAATCGTGGACCATTTCAATTGCGGCCGAGATCTGATCGTCGCTCCTCGGGAAAAGAGGCTGATCGCCGAGATGAACCTGGAAGCCGGACGTTACGCCCTGCAAACCATTGACGTGGAGTCGGCCAGGTACTATCTGGAAGCCGGACGGGAAATTCAGGGTCCGAATTTCTGGGCCGCCGCCCAGCCCCTTTTGTTGGAGCTAAGCAAGACCTCGGCCCTGGCCTATAACCTGCTCGGCGATTTTATCACCGCACAGACCCTTCTAAAAGAGATACAGCCCCAGGCGGAATCCTTGAAGGATAAGCTGGAGATCGCCGCTTTATTAGTCAGTAATCTTTTCTTTCAAGGCCGGTACGAAGAGGCGGCCAGGGTCGGCCTGGAAGGCTTAAGCCTGGCGGGATTTCACTTGCCGGACGACCATTCGACGGAAATGGCCAGGCGTCTTCATGAAGAACTGATGGCGGAAATCGGGCCCAGTTCCGTCTCTGCTTTGCACGACCTTCCGCTAAGCACGAACCCGGAGGCGGCGGCCGTCGGGAATTTGATCGCCGCTGTGGGGACGTTTATCTGGCATATGGACCATTTCATTTTTTACTGGCTGGTCGGTCTGGCCGTTCGCCTGACTCTGCGCCGCGGTTTTACGGATGGCGCGGTCCCCGGTATCGGCGGTTACGCTGCAAGCCTGATCAAATACTTCGGAGACTATGCCTTGGCCTACGAATTCGGCCGGGCGGCGGTGGAATTGAGCCGTAAATACGACCGCCAGCGGGCTCTGTGCATATCTATCTTCAATTTCGCCAATTTTTGCCAAGTCTACCGGGATCATTTATCGGTGCTGCTGACCGAAATGGACTCCGGCATCAAGGCCGGGCAGCAGGCCGGTGAATATCTTTACGTTGGGGCCATTTTGCTCTATAAGCATTTCACCCAGTTCATCTTGGGCGTCCGACTGCCGGAACTACTGGACCAACTGGATTCCACCATTCGCCACCTCAAACGTAACACCAATTACCATTTTTATATCGATGGGTTGGAAAATCTGCGGCAGGTGGTCTTGCAACTGACTGG
>JADFXS010000095.1:7312-9581 GCA_015233515.1 Deltaproteobacteria bacterium
AGGCCACATTTTCGACGCGGACGCCCGGAGCAAGGAAGCCCGTCCCGCCAGTCACCAAGACCGGCAATTCGCCCATGTCCGACTGACTCAGGCGGTTATTAAAGCTCAAATGTTTCTGGTCCTCAACTCTTACCAAGCCGCTTTGGATATGACCCGGATCGTCCGGGAAACGGAAGATTTCTATCCGTTGGAGATAATGCTAACCCAAGGCTACTATATCGAGGCCCTGGCCGGTGCGGGTTTAATCCCCGAGGGTTCTGAGGCGGAACAAAACGAACATTGGCTGGCGTTCGAAAAAAACCTGGAGTGCTTCAAAAATTGGGCCGCGCTTTGTCCGGAAAATTTCGCGCACAAATTACGGTTGCTGAAGGCGGAACAGGCGCGAGCGCAGGGGCGATTCCCGGAGGCTTTCGAGCTTTATCATCAGGCCGTCGAACTGGCGGAACAAAATTGTTTTTATCTGGATCTGGCCCTGGCTTTGGAACTTGCCGGACGATTTTATCTGGATCGCGGCCTGAAAAGCTCGGCCAGGATTTTCCTGATCGAAGCCTATGGACGATATCGTGACTGGGGCGGGGAACGAAAACTGGAAATAATGGAAGAGACTTACCGCGATTTATTTTCGATCGGACCGGCGGCGTTTGGGGAATATAGCGGCCGGATGTTCTCGACCGCCCCCGTCCCCCTGCCGGAAGACGCCTCCTGGCTCAGCCTTCAAAGCGTGATCGAAAAACTCAGCCGGGAAAAGAATGAAAAACGGCTGTCGGAATATTTTTTTTGCTTCGCCGCCGGGTGGGCCGGAGCCGAACATGGGATTCTTTTGATTAAGGAGGCTGGGGAATATCTGGCCGTCGCCCGGTATCGGGTCGGGGGAGATCAGGCCTGGATCGATCCGCCCGCCTCCTTCGACCAGACCCCGGACCTTTGCGCGGACCTGGTCCGTCTGTCCTTGCGCGTTCAGCACGAAATTCGCTTGGATGACGCTTCGGGCGAAGGGGATTTCAAAACCCATCCAAACATCGTTAACCGTCAGGTCAGATCGATCTGGTCTTTGCCCCTGATACTCCAGGGGGAAAGCGTGGGCGTTCTTTATTTGGAAAACAATCACCGGGCAGGCGTTTTTCTCGAAAAGCGGGGTCCGGTTCTCAGGAGCCTCTGCGCCCTGGCGGCGGCGTGGAACGAGGTCTTTCGGCTGCAGCGCGCCCTTTCGAGCAACTCGGGGGAACTTGAAAAAAACCGGGCGGCCCTGAAGGTTCTGACGGAAAATCTGAATAAGGAAAAGGCCGCCTGGGAGGAAAAACAGGCGGTCGCTTTGAATCAGACCGTGCGCCCGTTTATGGAAAAACTGAGAAAAAATGGCTTGTCCGCCGGGCAGACGGTTCTTGTGGATATTATCGAGCAAAAACTGGAAAAACTGGCCCAAGTGGAGGCCCCGTCCCTTGTTTCGGCCGTCCTGGGTCTGTCGGCCATGGAATTGAAAGTGGCCGAACTGATCAAGCTCGGCAAAACCAGCGGAGAAATCGCGGAAATATTAAATATTTCCACAAGCACCGTCTCCTTTCACCGCGCCAATCTGCGTCATAAGCTGGGTATTACAACCAGAAAAACAAGCCTTCGCCAGAAGTTGCTTTCGCTAAATGCTTCATGATGAAAACGAGTCTGGAACCATCTTACCCCAATGGTGGCGCCTTTGGATTTTCAGGATGGTATGGACAACAGGCCCATAACTCCACCGACCGTGCAGTCGCCGCCTCCATATAACAGGTTTTGCCTATTATTTTCCCCTCAATTTTCTACCCTTTACTTCTAAACCAGAAGGATTAAATTTCAGTTAGACTAACGTCTAGATCTCACCCTTAATGAACAATACACTTGAACAAAATAACGCCGTGAGGCCAACGTCTCCAGGGTAAGGCGGGATTATTCAATCAGGAACAACGATAACCTTTGCCTTATAAAATTTGTTAATAATCAGAACGTTATCCAGGACTATATTAGGAAGTCGGGATTGGTAAATTAAAGTGGTTCTCGAAAGTCTCATGGCTTTCGGGTGTGGTTGTCCTTTTGACGGAGCAACCTGGGGCCGCGAAGAGGAATCTCTGACGCAAAAGACCTTCCTTGAAAATAACGGAGATTTCTCGCTTCGAAATCATTCATGAGAAAGGATTTCTCACCCACACGTATGAAAACACGCCGTCACCCCGGCGAAAGCCGGGGTCTGGAGTTTGGACATTTAGATTTATAAAGTATCATATAACTCGAGCATTTG
>JADFXS010000096.1 GCA_015233515.1 Deltaproteobacteria bacterium
CTTGCATGACCTGCTGGTTCACCTTGGCAATCTGCGTAGTGAGGCTATTGACCTGGCCAACGGACGTTTTGATCTCCTGATCGATTTCCTGTTGGATGCTTTTGAGGTCCTTGGCGGTTTGGTTAAACTTATCGGCCAAGGTGGAAGCTTTAGAGACGATGTTCGTTCGTTCGGTGTTCCCGGAAGGATTATTAGCTAGTTCTTGCCAGGAGTTCCAAAAGTCACTTAAAGCCGAGCTAAGGCCGTCGGTCTGGGATTCATCCACCAAGTCTTCGGCGTACTGTAGGTACTTGAGTTGTGACTCGTATTTCGATTCGCCCTGCTTGGCGTCCACGATCTTGTTATTGCAGAATTGATCGTATACTCTCTTGACATCGGTCACTTCCGAGCCGGAGACGATTTGCACCCCATTGGTCTTTGACAGGCAACTCGCCTTGATAATGGCGACCTGTCTCGAGTAACCGTCGGTGCCGACGTTGGCGATATTGGTACCGGTAACACTGATGGCGGTCTGGTAAGCCTGGAGACCGCTCAGCGCCGTGCTCATGATCGATGACATGGTAATCATGGTCTTTCACCTTTTGAACCTGACGGTTATTTACCCAGGTTGACCAGCGTCTGGAGGATTTCATTGGTCGTGGTAAAAACCCGGGAACATGCTTGAAATGCGGTTTGAGTCACAATCAACTGACCCAATTCGCTGGAAAGGTCGACGTTGGACAGTTCCTTGGAACTGGATTTAATGCTGCCCATCCGGCCGGTATCCGCGCTGCCCATGATGGCTTGCCCCGAGTCGTTAGTAGAGACATACAGATTTCCGTCGGTTTTTTCTAGACCGTTGTAGTTATTGAAATCAGCTAAAGCGACCTTGAAGGGCCGGGTGGTCGTGCCATTGGAGTAGGAACAAACTACATATCCGGAATCATCGATGGCCACGGAAGAAACCGACCCGGTGGTATATCCGTCCTGGGATTGGTCATTGATGGCCGAATCCGATGCATATTGAGTCAGCGTTCCATTGGTGCTTCCGGAAGTGTCGTACTGGTTCCAGGTGACCGTCTGACTCGCGGCGCCATTGGTCAAGCTCAACGTGAACGTCGGATTTGTCCCGCTGACCAAGGCTCCGGTGGAATCGAAATCCAGGGTGCCGCTGCTTCCGCTGGATATGCTCCCATCGGTGCTGGGTATTGAAGCCGCCCAAGTCCATTCATTGGAAGTGGAGCTTTTAGTATAGGTAATGGTCACCGGGATCTCATTGCCTAGCGAATCGTAGATATCGGTGGTAGTCGAAAAAGTGTCGCCGCTCGCCGCGCCAGAATTCAGATTTACGCTGGTGGATAGTTTGGTGGTCGCCTTGGGAGGTGAGTTATCGTAAGAGACTTTAATATCGGTGAGCGATCCTAATTGGCCGTTATCTTTCACCGAATACCCTTGAACGACCAGGCCGTCACCATTGACCAACGTTCCGGTTTTATCGAATTTAAAGGAACCGTCGCGGGTATAGTAGGTCATGCCGCTGTCGGCGTCCTTGAGCGTGAACATGCCATAGCCGTTGATGGCGAGAGAAGTGGTGCTGTCCGCGGTGGAAATCGTCCCTTGCGTCCAATTTTCACCGATTGACTGAACTCTGACGCCGCTTCCGATATTATTTGTAGAGGTTCGGGTAATGGATTGGGAGAGCAAGTCGGAAAAATTAACTCTACTCGACTTAAACCCGGTGGTTTCGGAGTTGGCGATGTTGTTGCTTGTAACACTCAACTGATCACGGAAAGCACTCATCCCGGTAATACTGATATAAAGCGAATTAATCATGATTCGCACCTCCGGCGCGTTAATCTGGGCTTTAAATATCGTGGCGCATTTTTCGAGGTCGGCCGCCTTAGGCCTCCATCACCTGGGTGACATCGGAGTAGAGAATCTCCTGCCCGCCTTGAGAACGGAGGTACATGCCGTCGCTTTTGCTCAGCGCCGCCTTGATGTAATATTCAGAATAAGAAGTCACCTTGGATGAGTCGTAATCCGAGTCGTTTGAAGAAATTTTGAATGTATAGTTGCCGTCCGCCGCTTGATTGCCGTTATTGTCGGTGCCATCCCACTGGACGTCGTTTTCTCCCTTGGTGAGATCGGTCAAATCCATGGTTTTAACCAGGCTGCCGTCCTTATCGTAGACAGAGACGCTTAGGGATGAGTAGGCTTGGTCAAGATCGAGGATTACTCCACTAGCGGTTCCGTTATATTTTTCTATCGAGTTTCCCTCGGCCACCACGGTTTTCCCGATGGTTTGCGTCGCCTGGGAGTTGTAGAGACCCTTTTGATAGGTGGTGAGTGTGGAAAGGTAATTATTCATGGAGGATAATTCTTCCAATTGGCTGTAACTGCATAATTGGGAGGTCAGCTCGTTGGTATCCGTTGGGTTCGTGGGATCCTGATTCTGGAGTTGCTTCAGAAAAAGGGTCATAAAATCCGTGGAGTTCAACGAATTGCTGCTGGTGGTCGATGATGTGCTCGTGGTCGTGCTGGTTTGAGTAAAGCCAAACCCCGAAATCGTGCTGCTAGTAGACATAATCTTTCCTCCCCGCCATCCAGATTCACGCTCTCCGCGTCACCTGGTCCGATAGTTTTAGAAACAGAGCCTCCGGATCGGACCTGACCCGCGAACCGATCCAAGCCGATTATCTTTTATTTCGATGATTTACCTTTAAGCGGCGCTGATGGCTTAATTTGGGCGCACCAGTGCCTTGGAGAATGAAACGATTTTTGATTGACGAATCAACCGCGGAAAAACCCGGCCTGAACAGGCTCATCGGGATCGACGAGCCGAAAGGCGGAAACAGTTCTCGGGTCTTTAGCCCATGGAAATCCGATACGGATCAATCTCAATCCGCAAGAACCTCGATGGGATTTTTCCGCGATGTTCCAAGAGCTTTTAAAAGCTCGGAACTTTTATTTTCGGTTGTTATGTAAGTAAGAAGGGACAGTGAGGGGATTGACAGCACACTGTTATGTAGCTATAATAAAAACAGGGTGTGATGCATCCGTGCTCACGCTCGCGTGGAGAGCCAAACTCGCAGACCGCCAAGTTTCGTGTTTGGCTTTCCCTTTTTGTCCCATATAATATCGTTTCACATTTCTCTATCCTCCATCGGCTATTTTAAGATTGCATATCCAAGATCGGAAAATGCCTCCAATAACAACTTGCCCAAGTGAAACCCGGGAAAACCCATCGGAGGTCGGCCGTTTCATCCGGCCTTCTGGCAATTTTTAGAACGGTCTTCGTCGATTCACTTTCAACAAATTGATTTATTAAAATGAGCAAGAACTATTTATCACGTACTTTTGGTGGCAAATTGCGTGCCATAATGATGATGCCGGTTTGGATATGATGTGTGGTCGCGCCGGTATTGTCGCAGTATTTATCTAAAAATAGCAATATATTATCGTGGGTGATTTCGCTTGGCCCGTCCCGGCGGCTTCTGTTTGATGGTTTTTTTATTGGTAGATAAAGCTCATGTAAATAGATAGATTTTTTAGAGCATAGCCAAAAAAATATCAAAATAAATTTACTTAACTTACATTAAAGCTTTATAAAAAGTTGATCTGGTTCCCGAGCTCCAGTTTGGAAACTTTTTTCCAAGGAAGCGGAAGTTTTCTATAACGATTTACCAGACGATAACTTGAAAACTCGCGAAAACGACTCTTTCAAGTGTTGGTCGGTCTATTTTTGCCGGTTTCGCGCCGGTCATGATCGATACTCATCGGCAAAAAGTTCCCCCTGTCCCGGGCGCTAGGCAATAATTTCCGCTTTGGATAATGAACACGACCAGGAAAATATGTCCACCCGGGTATAATTGATCATCCTAAAACAAACCAGCGCTTTGAAGAAGCCGTACTCGGGTTAAAATTTCATTCATTGTCTGATTTCTCTTCATTTTATCTTCATCAACCAGCTAGGACTCCTACGCCGGGTCGCCGCTGCGACCAAAAGACTTGTCTATGATCAACCGCAACCGCTCCAGGGTTTCAGGCGTCGGTGGATTGAAGTCTTGCATCTCGTAAATTCGGCCCAAGGATCCATACTTGCCCTCGCCGAACCGCATATACGGCAACAGCTCGTATTCAGTCACATTCTTGTAAGGCCGAATGAAGGCCAGAACAGCCCGGATATTTTCCTCGTCATCATTAACTCCCGGAATAAGGGGGGTGCGAGCGATGAATCTTTTGTCGGGGAAAGTTTCATAAGCGTGTTTGATATTCTCCAGTATCCTTTTGTTGGCCACGCCGGTCCATTTCCGGTGACGTTCCGGATCAATCAACTTGTGGTCGTGGAGGACGACATTCACATGGGGGAGCACTCTTTCCACGGACGCCCACGGGACGTTGAACGCGGTTTCGATGGCCGTATTGATGCCACGCTTATGCGCCTCGGCCAGTAGGGCCGCCGAGAAATCGGGTTGTATCAAGCATTCACCGCCACTTAACGTTATCCCGCCGCTTGATTCGCGATAAAAAAGGCTGTCCTGCTCTACTTCATTGAGCACCTCGTCCACCGTCATCTCTTGCCCGAACAGGTAAAGTGCATTACTGGGGCAAACGGGAACGCATTGGCCGCAGTTCGTGCACAGATTCCAGTTGATCCTCACCTTATCGTCCGTTCTGTCATCTGAATCACTTAAATAGATGGCTGGCTCAGGGCAAAGATTTTTCAGGCAAAAGCCGCACTGTTTTCCCCCAAGGCACTTATCCGAGTTATAAGCGAGTTCCGGCTTCGGATGGATGCTTTCGGGATTGGAGCACCACTTGCAACAGAGCGAGCAGCCTTTGAGGAAAACGGTTGTCCGGATACCCGGGCCGTCGTGGATGCAAAAATGCTGGATGTTCAGGATTATCCCCTTCAGAGCTTTTGGGTGTGGTTGCTGATTATCCATGTCTCTTCCCCAGTCACCAAACGAAATACCCGGCACCCGGGCGATCCGCATGAATTCAAGGAGTTAGTTTCCGCAAACCGTCATCGTGTCGTCTCTTGTCTTAGGGCTGGCCGGTCCCTGGGGCGACCCAGGGACCGGAAGTCGGCCAATTCCAGAACTAGTTCGGGGCCCTGGCTCAGGTTTGTGATCAGAAGCTTAAGGTCAAAGTGTTCTTGATGGCCCAAGCGTTGCCGATTTTAGCCATACTCGGTTGGAAGCCTGCCGCGGTAGCCGCGGCGTTGTTCCGAATTTCGTCCTCGTTACTCCACCCTTGTTTGAAGTAGTTCCCGGCCCAAAAATAACCAAGGTCAAGCTGATAGGTCAATTTGGACATCAACTTATACATCAGACTCACATCGAGTTCCGTCCCGAAATGTTTACCGATGTTCTGACGATTATACTGGTTTTTACCTGACTCCACTACATCCATGTACCCGACGGCGGCGTGAATCAAGAGATCATCCGTCAGGTTGTGATCAACCCAACCGATCAAGGACCAGTGGTTCCATCCGCGATAAACGTTGGTGATACCGGCTAAACGGTCCGCGGAAGCGCTCAACTGATCCATGACATGAATACCCTGATCATATGCAATTAATAGAGGTTTGTAGTCTTGGTTGACGCTGTATAAACCGCCGGTAATTTTATAATCGGTGTTCGTCTTGTCACCGGAATAATAAATATATTGCATACCAACCAAGCCGGGACCGTAGTTGTAAGTGGCATCGGCGTAGAACATCAGATTCGACAAGCTGGCATTATCCTTGATATCCATCACCGTCCCGTCCCGTCCTCTGGTTTGGGAAGGGGTCCCGGGCGCCAAATGCCATTTGAGATCACCGGTCGCGTATTGTAATTGCGCGTGCAAGCCTACTGGTCCGAAATTAACTACCGCGGGGATGCAGAAGGTCCACATATTGGCTTCGACGCTACTGTTGCTAGGGTCTAGAAACGGCAAAGCTTGAACCGGCACCAGCACCCAGGAAGGCGTGGAGGGCCCGAGTCCGTAGTTTAGGGTGGGCGCGCCAACGCCAACGTAATTCGACCGGGAATGATCATAGGTCATACCGAAGCCGACACTACCGGTGCTCCATTTATAAATCCCGACTAAACTATAATTATCCCAATCCTGGTCGTATTGCCGACCGTTGGAATTAGTGGCCCGCGAGCCATTAGAGTTAAAGAGCGCTCCTTCACCGGTAACAGCATCGAATTCATTCTTTTTGAAGTATTGAGCTCCCAAGGTAAACTGCCCGAGAGGAAGAAGCCACAGGATTGCGTCAATTGAGTTTTCTTCAAGCTGCCCGCCAGGCACGGAAGGCATGGCCGCGGACCCGGACCAGCCCAAAGTTTTGGGGGAAAAGCCATTCCAGGGCATCCGGCCGACCGAAAACAAGCCAACCGGAGTTTTGATGTCCGCCCAGAAATATCGAAGTTCAAGGTCGGTCTGAGGATCAAATTGACTGGCGGGAATGGTTGGTCTGACTCCCACCGTGGGTGCACCGCTCGCCCCAACTCCATACGAACGCATGAAAAAATTTGAGGTGCCCTGTTGCCCCCAGATCTGATCTTCCGTAGTCAGCCCCAGGTTCAAGGTCAGGTTTTCCGTCGGCATAATTTTGAGGCTGATGCGCAGGCGTTGATCGATGTACGACCGCTTACTTTCCCAATCCTGTTTGCCTTGCAAAGTAAGGTTGTTGTTGTAAATTGCCCGGACCCGGAAGGTCCCCGAAAAATCCACCTTGGTATCAGCCATGGCACCGGCGGCGCAGGCCATGATCAACACGACACTCAAAACCCCAATCAACAGCCTTTTAGTCATTTATTTCTCCTGAAAAGGTTTATCAAATGTTCCAATCCATAATGTGGGCGAAGAAATATTCCGGCATTACCCCTAACCATTTTTAGTAACACTTTAACCTTGGTGACCGGCCACGAATAGCTCTACAAAAAGCAGCCTGTTTTTCAAAAAGCTAAAGCGTTACTATTCATATGTGATGATTTTTCTTTGCCACTTTTTCAGAAAGCCTATCAATCACTACCGTATCCAAATTAAGCAAATTTTTACCCTTAAAAGCACCTCGCAGTCTCCTTGTCGGATAGATAATATAAAGTGTAATATTTATTGTTTTGTCACGATATAAAGCAGTTGTTGGCCTATTTCCTTCCACAGAAGGATTGCATTTCGGCCGATGTTATGCGTCAAATTAAGAGAAGGCATGTTAAACGGCCGGTCGCTACTGAAAGCGCGACTCGAAGACGTCTCGCGAGTTCGAATGGTCGGCCGTATTGAACTCAAATCTAAAAGTCAGCAAAGCAATAATGGATACGCAAATAAGCATTATGCTTCTTACGTACTCATAAGCCATCGGATACGGGACCGTACGTCCGGTGGTGCGGGAGGAGGGCGGGGGCGCCCCCACCTCCTGCCCGATGATCGTTTTTATTAAGGCCCGATCCTTCATCCCCGGCAAGGCCGGGTCAAGACGGATTTCCCGGCTTTATTACCATCTGGTCGAAATGAATCTACCCGTAGTCGCCGCATTGATGAGGTCGGGTACGGTCCCGAAGATCCAATTGTTGCCAAAGCCTCCGCCTAGCTTGACGAATTTGAAGCTGTCCGTGGCGATGGTCAGATTTTTGGGGTAATACCTCATGGGAATCATGGCCGTGCAGGTCTGATGGAAAATCTTGCCGCCGGCTTCTTCAATGATCTTGGTATCGCCATACTGATGCGCCATCCAGTAGGACGGGGTATCGGTCTGAATCCAAAGACACACGCCCTCTTTCAGCTTCTTGCCCTTCACCAGGCGGGCGATCTCGCGAACCTCCTCGAAGGTCAGGTGCGGACATCCCATGATCACGATGTCCACATCCTTTTCGCCCGTGGCCGGGGCGATCTTGTTCAAGTAGCCGTACATATCGACGATGTCGGTCATCGTGACCTTGTAGCGCTCGGGATTTTTCGGCATCTTGCCTTTGAAAGCGGCCTCCAGGGTCGGAGACTCCGGTGTAATGCCGATTAGATGCATAATCGGGTCGTTCATCCCCGGCGAGCAACAGGAGATGAGTTGCTTGGTCGCCGTGGGACTCAAGACCTTAGGAAGGTTGAGCACGGCCATGATCCGGTTTTGGGCCTTGTCGGCGATCACGGCGCCCAGAGCGGCCCAGTCCGCCGCATCCTTCATCGGGTCCCTGACTTCATCGTCCAACTCGACGATGCACTTGGCCACCCGGTTTTCGTCGAGGTGACTGCCGTATTTCGGCAGACAGCCAGTATACGCCGCGTAGAGGCTCGTAATGGTGTTCTCCCGGTTGGTCCGGGCGCCAAGGATGGTATTGATATAGGCGGCGGCGCTTGATTCGCAGCAGGAAGCATACTCTCCCATCTTGGGAATACGAGTGTTGAAGTAGGGGTTGCACGACAGCCAGTTGAGCCAACCATGCTCCGCGAGCTTGTCGTAGCCCTTTTGGTACCACTCTACGATTTCCTTATCCATCTTAAAGCCGCCCTTGCCGGGAATCTCGAAGTTCCAAGGGTAGCCCTTCTCTTCGTACTTATCGAGTTGCAGCAAGTACGGGTCGTTCCCGCACGCACAACCCGATTGGTCGGCGACGTGGGCGTCCTTGAACTTAAAGATATCGTCGAACAACGGGCTGTGCCCTAGATCGTAGATCGCTAGTTTCTCGGCGACTTTCGGGTCCTTTCGATTTGGCGCGTAAATGGGACAGCCATGAAGGACAAAGGTGACAGGAACCATTTCCTCGGCGCCGACGGCCTTGCCGAAATCGACTAGTTTCTCCATGGCAAAGTGCTTGGCCGGACCGTGCTTTCCATCGAGCATTTCTTGTTCGTAACGAGTAAGTTTCATGATTTTCTCCTTAAGTGCTTTGGAGTTGAGCCAGGCGCGGCTTACACCTTGCGGATGATAGTGACAGTGGCCTTCTCGCCGACATTGGGTGCGTCGATTTCCACCCAGTCACCGGTTTTGATCTCTGCCAAGGGGTCCTTGTCCAAGGAGTCCACCGCGGGGATATCGCTGGCGATGGCCCCGGCGATGTCGATGTAATGAACATCCCGGCAGATGAACCCCGCCGGACCGACCTTGCTTTCCTTGACCTTGAAGTAAAGACTAACGGAGCCCACGGTGGAACCCAACACCGTGGGGTAAACCACGATCTTATCCTTGACGCACTGGCCCTTGATGTCGGCGCCGGGTACGAGGACGATGCCGTTTTCGTTGCCGACGTGATTGAACCCCCAGCCCATGCGACTGTAGTTCACCAGGGCTTCGCCCTGAGCTTTTCCCTTGGCCCGGGCGATGCCGGTTAAAACTATCTTCTCTTCCATGACAACCTCCAAAAATTGAAGTTATTCGAAATTTGACCTATAATTAATTGGGATTAACGCCAAACTGACCCCATCCGACCTTTCCACAGGTTAAATATCACGGAAACCGTGGGGGCATAAAATAAAAACATGGTCGAACGCACGACGAAACCGTGGCCAAGCCACCTATTTCATGATATCTTTGAAAGGACAACTCTTTGATGACTTACAAAAATTCTTCTTGAAAACCCTGTCTGGTTCCAT
>JADFXS010000097.1:0-7153 GCA_015233515.1 Deltaproteobacteria bacterium
GCCTGATTGACCGGGTCAAGGTTTATCAACTCAGGGAACCATCGAAAGCAGAATAGCCACGATCCAAAAGTACGAAATCCACCGGCCGGAGATTATGGAAAAGCTCGACGGCCAGTTCTCTTTCTCCCTCGGATTGGGGGGCGATGACGGCACTGATAGTGATTTTGTTCAAAACTTCGAATAATTGGAAAACACGGGCCACGAGGCACTCCGACCCGGCGAGGGGCCGACAAGCGCTAAAGAGTTTTTATATTTTCGTAGGTTTTAGGGGGTTGAACGGCTGATCCGTCGTCGGCCAACAGAGTGAATCCTATCCATATCCTCTTCGGAGCATAGGGCTCAAGGATAGGCTATCAATGAAAAGGATAGAAAGCCCGCCCTACGTCGGAACCCGAGAAACCAAGGGCGGGCATGACGGTGGACAAAATATTCCGGTTATTGACAAGAGTCTTGTTTGCTTATTTCTTTTCGGATGCTAAACCTAGTTTAATTTCATCTTGAGCCGCGCGGATCAATTCCATGGCCCTGGTCCTGTGGCCTTGATAATCAAGGGCCGCATGCTGGAGAGAATCATAGGCGTGCCCGAGAGATTTCTGAGCCGCGTGCATGTGTTCATGTTGTTCCGCGGCGTAGACGCCCGCAGTGAAAGCTATCGCCCCAAAAAGTAAGGCGGCAATGATATAAAAGCTTAGCTTGGGTTTCATCGTGATCCTCCTTTTCCTTGATTAAAGAAAGTCAAGCGGATAATTCACTCGCTAGGTAGCTCCAAAAGTTTGGAGTTACTTTTGCTTTATGCCTTTGCCTTCCATACAGGTTTTAAGGTAATCCTTCAGTTTGTCTTTCGGAATTTTTTCTGCTTTGGCGGCCTTCTGGCATTCAGCCTTGGCCTTGGCTTCATTGCTTTTATCGGCGGCAAAGGCCGGACCGGTCATCAAAAAGCTCAGCACGGTAGCGGCGACGATCAGCTTCTTCATGTTAAATCTCCTCTCAGTTTTTTTCGTCTGGGCAATATGCCCGACGGATCGGTTGGAAACCTTTCTAAACAAGTATCCGTTCATTTCAGTGAGGAGTATAAACTAACACTATTACCGTGACATTAGCGAAAAATTACAATTTGATAATTTCCAACCTGGTATGTTAACCGTCACAAAATGGTAAGAATACAGCCTGAATCTATCAAGAGTAAGCTTGGCCGGGGGGTAGGTAAGAGTTCAAATTTGGACCGGCTCTTTGATCTTTTCTATGAATATTATCCTTTAGTTGATACCTTCTAAAATATTATCGATTCTTGCGGAGAATGTCATTACATGTTGAACTTGTCTGTAAGTATGTAAACCACTACCATAAATACAATAAAGGCCAACACGCTCAGTTGAAGCTCCCCGCGGCAAGCTGCGAGGAATCTCGGGTATGTTAGGAATGAACGCGTTTAATTTTTTTGCTCGCTAACCCCGCGGCAAGCTACGAGGTATGCGCTCGCAAGCATGTTCATTGAAAACTTCCTCCAAAGGTGTTCATTATTTTGTCTTGTTCAAGAAGATGCGGCGCAAGTTATCCTTGCCGGTGGCATCCGCTAGTGAATTCGTCAAGGCGTGGTCTGGGGCCGCCGCAATGGCCTCTTCGAAGTCTTGAGGGTCGCCGGCAGCCAACACGCGCAACGCGCCGTCGATGACCATGTCGGTCCGAGGATCAAAGTCTCGAGATTTGCGGTTGGTGACCGCAGCTCGGGCGGCGGCTACGGCGGCGGGATCATGATGCCTAGCCAGCCAGGAACCGGCCAATCGCGGGAAAGAGCTGCATAAGCCCCCTCCGAAAGGTAAGTTTCCTTGGGGCGCCATGCTTCTGTCCTGGCAATTCGGATCGATCATCTCATAGGCAATATAATCTGGAGACTTTAGTGAGACATCGGGAGCCGTGGGACGGCGGAGTCCGTTACGCATCAACTCCGCTAGACGCGGTTTGTTTTCGCCGCAGATAAGAAGCTTCTTAACAAGAACCAGCGCGGCCGCGGCAGGTTCTGTTCCTGGTTGAGCAAGCAATTTGGCGGCCAATTCAAGTCCACGATCGCACAGTTTTGAATCGCGTGATTCTTCGATCAGGCTGGCCAGTCCATACAAGCGCCACGAAGCGCAGGGGCGGGGCAGGTCGGTTCGGGTGCAATAAGTCAGGGTTTGCTCGATATAGGCTTGTTTGCGCTGTATGTCCGGGGCTAGTAGTAGGAAATCCCGGACATTGAACGGGTCCCAATTTTGCTGGTCGAATCGGGGATCGGGCGAGAGGATGGCATAGAGCGCCGCTTCCAGGTCAGGCCGGCCTTGGGCGCCACGGGCGACGGCCTTTTGCACTGTCTCGAAAAATGGGCCATAATCGATCTGCTTTTGAGGTTGGCCGGGTATGGCACGACCGATGGGAACAAGCGTATTGGCGTGGAGGCCACTGCGGAGGATGGCTCGAAGAGCATCGCGTTCTCGTCCCGATTCGTAGGCATATCGTATAATTGCCGGTTCACTGGCTTCCATGGCCAGCCATTCGTCAAAAGATGAAGCCGCGGTGAGGGCCTCTTGACAAGTGGTCGCGTTTTTGCCTAGCGTGGTATGCACGACCGTTTGGTCAAGGACATAAGCAATTTCCCAGCCCTGGTCGGATTGACCAGATGAGTTGCGAATACGCCAGGCCGCTTTTGTTTTTCCGTCGGTGCAACTCTCTATGGCCAGAGCGTTGATTGTCCCTTCGGCTTTATCTTTTTCGAATACAACCGGCGATGAAGCTGTGTCAAATTGGGTATGAACAGGAAGGGTCCGACCGTTCTTGCGGACAATGAGGGAGGTTGCCAAGTACCAACGATCGGCGCCGGATATCCATCGGTATTCAGGAGCGGCGTGTGAGGCCGTGTGCCAGCCTTTGGCGGTCGCGAGAATCTCTGCTTCGGCGTCGCCGAGGTGGAGCGTGGTTAACGAGCGTGTAATGGCGCCAAGGCCTCGATCAACGCCGCAGCCGGCGATCAGGCAAGCCATTAGGATAATCAGTATCCATAATAAATTCTTGGTCATCGCCTTCTCCACTCTTTATATGAAAATACTCAGCCGGCACAAGGTGCGAGGCTTATGATTTCAAGTGATAACGACTAGGGTTGCCAAGGGATGCCAATTTTGGAAAAAGCTATGCCGTCGTCGATAGTCGGTAATTTTAAAAAGGCATGCAGCCAGCCTTTAAAAAGTTTATATGCGTGGTCTCCGAAGAGCCTACAGTTTGTTGTGCCGGCTGACGACAGGGCATGTTAATATGCGCGCGATAGTGCGGAATTGTGCGTTGCCCCTATGGCTAAGCACTATAAATTGTTTTGCTCGAATTGGCAACATTTTGCCTTTTCTCTATTTCTTGTAGGTAAGAATTGGAGTTAAAATTGATACGCCGCGGTTTATTGACAGCGAACAAGACCGATTTCCTTTTCTCCGAGGTCGGGGCCATCCCCCAGCCGTTGGCATATCTTTTTAAATCACGGGAAAAAAGATGCTGCTAAGGCTGCGGAGGCACCCGCAGGGCTTGGCCATGACGACGACTTTGCCTGTGCTATTGCCAATAAGGCCGGTGGGTGCCTGCATATTTACTCACACCAAACGGCGAAGAGCCCTTAAATAGTTTGTCGAGGAGCGGCACTATGAGAAAAATTACTTTTATATTGTTGCTTTACTTCGCTATTTCATTGTCCGCTTGTGGTGATATTGCCTATAAGGAAGCATCTACCGCTTATTCCAAGGGAGATTATTCCACGGCATTTCAAAAATTCAAAAAGGCCGCGGATTGGAATCATCGTCAGGCTCAGTACTACTTGGGTTTTATGTATGCGAACGGGCAAGGAGTTGCCAAAAACTATTCTGAAGCAATAAAGTGGTATCGATTAGCAGGTGAAAAAGGTGATGAAAGAGCCATGACCAATCTTGGCTATATATTTGGGGCTGGGTTGGGGGTAGCTCAAGATTATTCCGAAGCTTTAAAATGGTATCGGCAGGCCACCGAAAAAGGTGATGCCAGGGCCATGAACAATCTTGGAGCTATGTATCAACATGGGCACGGGGTTGCCCAAAATTATTCCGAAGCTGTAAAATGGTATCGCTTATCAGCTGAAAAAGATGAAATATCTGCGTTCTATAATCTTGGTTTTATGTATGCAAACGGACAAGGAGTTGCTTTAGATTATTCCGAAGCCTTAAAATTGTATCGGCAGGCCGCCGAAAAAGGTGACGCTAGAGCCATGAACAATCTTGGTGTTATGCATCAGAATGGGCAAGGGGCTGTTAAAAATTATTCCGAAGCTTTAAAATGGTATCAGCTAGCCGCCGAAAAAGGCGAAACGGTGGCCATGGGCAATCTTGGCTATATGTATGTGAATGGTCTAGGGGTTGCTCAAGACTATCCCGCAGCGGCAAAATGGTATCGTCTGGCCGCTGAAAAAGGCGATCAAAACGCTATGAACAATCTAGGCTTATTGTATGAAGATGGCCAAGGTGTAACACAAGATTATTCCGAAGCGTTAAAATGGTATCGCCTGGCTGCTGAAAAAGGTTATGCAAGTGCCATGACCAATCTTGGCTATATGTATGATAAAGGCAAAGGAGTGCCTCAGGATTTTACGGAAGCAGCCAAATGGTATTTGTCGGCCGCTGAAAAAGGCGAGGCTTTCGCATTAATCACTTTAGGTGAAAAATATGAAAACGGTCAAGGAGTAATACAGGATTATGCAAAAGCATATATGTTTTTTTATTTAGCTGGTTCTTTCTTTAAGAAAAACGAAGACCAAAAAACAGCTAAAAAAAATCAAGATCGTATTGAAAAAATACTTTCACCCGAACAGATTGCTAAAGCGCAAAAGATGGCCGGCGATTGGAAACTAAATAATGAACCTAAATAAAATAATGGTTCATCCGACCAATGCGATTTTAGCCTGATGGATAAGCATGATTTTTAGAAGAACCAAGTTCTCATCGCCAATGGGGGCACTAACAATTTTTTACCGTCCATTCGATTCTCAACGACAAATTCTTTAAGATAATCTGAAATTTTTGCAAAGCCGTCCTTGTGTCCGGCCTTGTATTGAGCTAAATGTCCAGTTTTTCAGCGGTCTCAAATAATCAAGCACCAGCCATCCTCTTTTCCTTGGCGGCGAAGAAGAAGGGGGCGCACGAAATCAGGCCAAAGCCGCCTCCGATGTAAAAGACCTGATCAAGTCCCAGATACTCGTTGACCATCCCGGCCAGTATCGGACCCGCCACCATCCCGACGCTGAATGCAAGTTCCAGCATGCTGATCACCGGAGTCATTCGGCCGGTGCGTCTTCCGATATCTATTGATACGGCCAGCATAGGCGGCACCAGCACTCCGATGGTCAGCCCCATGATCATGTTAATGGCGAGCATTCCTGCGAAGTTAGAAAACAGGGGCAATCCGGCCAGACAGATGGAGGAAGATACGCCGCCCCAAATTATCATTTTCATCCGGTCGAATCGATCGGCCAGGCGGCCGAAGTATGGCTGCAGCAGACTGGGCAGAACCAAGGTCACGGTTATGAGAGTCCCGACTTGAGTGGCGGACAGACCGAATTTCTGGCAGTAAATTGGCAGAAAGCTCCAACTTATGCCCGTGCCAATGGTGGTTCCGAAGCGTAAAACCAATAATCCAGTCAATAGCGCATCGTTCCACCAATGAACCCCGACCTTTTTGCCAGAGCTTTCGTATGCCTTGGCTTTCGAACGGGGCAGGCTTTTCCAGGATATGGCCAGACTTGTCAAGGACATCAGGCCCATGCCGTAAAAAGCCGCCTTTATCCCGAAATAATCCTTGATCAACCCGCCGAAAACAGGCCCCACGGCCAGACCTGCCGTCGCTGCCGCGTTAAAAAGCCCCATGACGCGGCCTTCATATCCCACGGGTGTCATATCGCCGATCAGGGATCGAACCACCGGGAAGATCATGGCGGCGCCCAATCCCTGAATGGTTCGGAAGACGACTATTTGCGTAACCGTATCCGCTGTCCCCAGGCCTATGGAAACTATTGTGCAGAGAAATAGCCCCCCCAGAATGAAGGAACGGCGTCCCCAGCGTTCGGCCAGTTCACCGACGGCGGGCAGAAAAACAGACCGCGACAGCGAAAAACTGGCGAAAATAAGGCCGATTTCCACTCCGGAGGCGCCTAGTTCGGTCGCGTAAACAGGCAGAAGCGGTGCGACCATGGCCGCCCCCAGATTGGAAACTCCTATGGCCAGCAACATCGCCGCGAAGAGAAAAGTATTCATTCAATACTCTTTCATTCCAGGACATCCACTGTTTGAGCGCTCGCGGTTACAAATAACATCTTGGAGACCTTCGGAATCGGCAAATCTCCGAGGAAAAAGTCAAAATATTTTCAAAAGGCGCTCTTGAAACCACCTTTTGAGCCTAATCTTTTATAGTCTTTCATTTAAAACGGTCAATAAATCTTATCCTTGTGAGGTGATTGCAAAAAAAATTGCCTCGGTGAATTTCCGCAGAGGCCTTAGGATTAAATTCGCATGAACACATCAGTAGAATCCAATCTACGGAAGCGAGGCGACTATGTATATTCTTTCCAGACATTCGAATAACATACAACAAGTCATTTTTCCATGGTTAGAAGAAGACCTTGATCTTCTTTGTTTTTCTATGCCGGTTTCAGTGGCCGTCCCGATTTTTACTTGATAAGGCTAAACGGAAAAGATATCTTCGCTTACAAATAGAACAACGAATTTGTTCAGAAACCTGCCAAAATGTTCAAAGGAGCCGCAATGACCCTATCTTTCAACGCGATAGCCCAGACTTTTGATGAAGACCCACGAAGGGTAACGATGGCCGCGGCCATCGCCAGGATAATGCTAACCACCCTGCCGCTCACCTCACAGACCTCACTTTTAGATTACGGCGCCGGAACCGGACTGGTCAGCCTGGCGTTAGCTCCATACGTGGGAACCCTCATAGCCGCGGACGAATCTGAAGGCATGCTTGAAGTGCTACGGGCTAAGCTGGCTACCTCTAATTTTGCTAATATTCAAATCAGGCCTTGGAATGTGAACCAGGATGCCGCTGATCTCCCGGTCGTCGACGTAATTGCCGGCTCCATGGTTTTACACCATATGGAAGATAT
>JADFXS010000097.1:7256-9537 GCA_015233515.1 Deltaproteobacteria bacterium
GATGGACATTTTCCCAGCAGTGATATGCAAGCATTTCTCCACGGATTCGGCCATGGTTGGCTTCGCGGAGTCTTTGTAAAGGCCGGGGTCCACCCCAGAGTTTTTCAGGAAGCCGACCAATTGATTAAAAAAACAGATAGCGGCCGGGAACGAGCCTTCACGATTTTTTTAATGACCGCTACCCGCAGCTGATGTCAGGCGCAGCCCTCAATGGGAAGAACTTCTTTAACGTTCGAGCCGGAGATTATTTTCTTTTAGTTTCGTGAGGTAATTGCAAAACTGTCCTTTTGGCCCGGCTCTTGGTCGGGCTCAATTTTGAAGTCCCCAAAATACGTCAGTATTCCTGCGGCGTCAAAACCTCGCCCTTCTCAATCTGAGCCAAAATTCCTAGTTTTGCAATCACCTCTAGTATCATGTAATTTAAAGAGCCAAATACCCTCAATCCGTATGAGCCGGTATGGTCAATGGCCAGGCATCCGCTAGGGGAGATGGGCCAAGAGGGCTTGATCGCGCGGCCCTTTTCGACGAAGATAAAAATATCAACCGGGCTATTTACAGCAGAGATTGGCGGGACGATTCGGCGCCGAGCCAGGCCAACCGTTCCGCCAGGATCAGGCAGTCCACCGGCCAGAAGGCGCGAGGACGAGGATGGCGACAGCTCGGCATTCCTTTCATGGGACGGCAGGTTAGAAGCCGGTCCAACCAACGATGAGGAAAGGCCTCGGCCCCATGGACGGCGCCGAGCAGCGCTCCGGCAATGGCCGCATTGGTATCGGTGTCGCCGCCGGCGGCTACGGTGAGGGCTATTCCTTCTTTAGGTCCGGGGGCGTGCAAAAGCTGATAAAAAGCATTCCAGAGGGCGATCAGCACCCATCCCGAATGAGCCAGAAAGTCTTCCGGGCCGCGATCACGGGCTTGTTTAAGGCAATCCAACACCGTGGAATTAACATTTCTAGATCCGGCCCAATCAACAGTATGGCGATAAACCTCTTCAGGAGTTGACTCGCCGCGAATACCAGCCGCAATGGCCACGCAGAAAACGGCATTGGCGTCCTGACAAATCGGATGGGCATGGGTCAAGGCGGCATCCAGGCGGGCCAATTCCGCCAGTTTATCGTCTTCCAAACCGTGACCATATATTCCGAGGGGTGAGATGCGCATCAAGCCGCCGTTGGCCTGGGAATCGGATTTCCGAGCCGCGGCGTCAGACGCGGCATCGGCCACGCGCGCTCCGGATTGGAGAGCTTTTGACGCCGAGAGCAAGGCGTTGGCGGTCGTCCCGCCGATGTCGAAGGGTTCGCTTTCATACCACCAGGCGTAAGCTTTAGCCGCGGCCTCCCTATCGTAAGCGCCGCTCTGCACAATCGATCTGGCCAGCATCAAGGCCAGTTCCGAGTCATCCGTCGGCTGACCGGCCAGAATGTTCCATCTGCCGCCGTCGACCATTTCCCGCGGACCACCCGGATACTTACGCATAATTTCCGCCGTGGATTGAAACTCCACCAAGGCGCCGATGTTGTCGCCGGCCAGCTGTCCGACCAGGCATCCGTGCGCCCGGTCCAAAATTCGGCTATGGCTAAAGATTTTTGTGGAATCCGGACGTAATAGTCCATAGATATCTTTTTTCCACGGTTTGTTTTCAAAGATTTTGCTCCAGTCGCGTTTGTTCAATTCACCGGCGAACCGGGGGTTTCCGCCGACGCAGTCGCCGACCGCTCCTCGACCATTGGAATCATAGGTGACCGGTTCTCCGCTCATGCGGAAAAGTTCGTACCCAACCACCCGTAAGAGAGCATGACCGGCCGCCACATCCCAAATCACCGGACCGTTGAGAGACAGGGCGGCCACACCCTCGCCGGCGGCGACCAGGGCCAATCGATAGGCAATGCTGGGCATGGCCCGATACCGGGCCGGGAAGACCAGTTTGGCGTTGGCTAACGATTTGTTATCCGCGGATTGACTGACGATAACCGTGGCTTGTTCGTCGATGTGGTTTGGTCGCGGCGGCGGCACTACTTGCCCATTACGGATCAAGGGGCCATCCTCGACTCCGGCGATCAGGTCGCCGAGCCCGGCCCGCTCGCCATAAGCGTAAACGACGCCAATTACGGGCTTTTCACCGCGCAGCAGGGCAATGGAAACCGCCGACCCGCGCCAGCCCCTCTGAAAGGCTGAAGTCCCGTCATTGGGGTCGATGACCCAAATATGACTCTCCTTATCCGTGGACTTGACCACTTCCGGAGATTCTTCACCGAGAAGGCCGTAAGTCGGAAAGATGTCG